>NZ_JAFNNQ010000019.1:72406-94677 GCF_026536675.1 Gilliamella sp. B2717
ATTTCATCAGTTTTTCCATAATGTTTTTGTTCCAATCCTCTATATAAAATCAATAGTTATTTATTTATAATTCGCCTTTTTGAATTTTAATCAAATAATTGAGTGCTTCTTCGTTATTTTGTAATCCATGATAAAAACAGGCATCCCAATTATTGGGTGTTCCGCCATTATTCTCGTAAATTAATTGGATTTCATATAATTTTTTTATGATGTCTTCTAAATTAATTGCGTTTTTTATATATATCTTTGGTGATTCACATAATTTTGTCCATAAATAAGAGAAATGATTCTTGATTCCTGAAGGGATGACAATATTCTTGATGTGCCATTCAACTATAATTTTTTCTTCATCTTTTACATCTATGGCTATAGGAGTAATTAACGGTGCTCGCCAGTCTGGTTTAAAGTGAGATGACATGATTCTTTTTTCAATAAATTTATCAAAATAAGGGTGAATAGGCCTTTCATGTAATATATCTCCTTTTTTTTTTAATGATCGTTCCTTATTGCATCTATCACAAGCAGGTATCAGGTTCTTGGAAAAAAAAGAATATTCTGGAAAGATTGATTTAGGTAAATAATGATCGATTGTTCCATTGCCATGTCTCCCACACATTGGGCATGCACCTTGAATACTTTCTCTCAGCGATTTAATGAATTTAAGTGCTTGTGGCGGGTTATCATATAAAAGATTCATGTGTTGTTTAAATGCCGATAATGAAGGTATTGTTTCTTCTGACAATGAATTAATAAACCAAGGGTTACCATTATGCTTATCATAATGTTCGTAAGATTTTTTAATAATATCGATATAAGATGAAATAAACCGAATATGTTTTCCTTTTCGATTTTTTTGACAAAGTTCATCTAATTGACAGCTATCAATAATTTCTGCGCTATTATATTGTGGAAAATTTAATTTTCTCATATTAATATTCCATATTATTCCTTAGCTGTAAGAGGGCATCTGGACTTATTTCACCAATATACTTATCGAGAATTTCATCGAAGGTTAAATCATCTTTAATGTTATCAACTAATTCATTGTATAGATGGATTAACAGATCATCGCCAAAGATTTCATTTGAGATGCTGGTCACATTAGCGCCTAATGTTTGCATTCGCGGCTGCTTAATTTTGAAATCTACTTCGTCCTTTTCAATAATATGAACTTGTGCACTTTGTACTTCTCTGACAATGTAAGGAGAATGAGTAGCGATTATAGCGATGGATTTTGTGGTCTCTAATACATTATTAAGAATTCTCATAAATTGAGAAATAAGGTTAGGATGTAAAAAAGTTTCTGGTTCATCAATAAGCAGTACTGATGCCGGTCCGACATTGGCAAAAACGTTTAAAATGAAACGGATAAATGTTGATTGTCCTAAACTTGGATGATATTTTTCGTCATTTTTATATATAACGAGATTTTTTTCTCGGTCAATCGTCGCTATCCTATCAAGCCAACGTTGCTCACCATTGTATCGGGCAAAGTTTTTTATTGCGATTTCGTGGTGTTGATCTAGGTTAGCCGAATGATCCACTAAAAGTGGAACTTTTATTGTTAAATCATAAAATTCTTGGGAAATGATATTACATAATTCGGATATTCTATTGTTTCTTAACACATCTACCAATAAATGATTGTCTGTTTTTTCATTAAAAACCCTGTCGTTCTGAATATTAGGATCTAGCTGTGAAATAGAAACACTAGGATTATTGATAAGTTCTTTGTCAATTGAATTAAGTGTTGCATGATGAGCAAACAAAATAACTTGGTTAAAGTCAAGTTGTGGAACAATTGAGATATGTTTTGATTGCCTATCAGCAAGCGCTTTAACGAGTTCTGTCAGTATCGTTGTTTTTCCACATCCATTTTGACCTATTATGGTCGCAATGCGACCCCTTAATTTATTCTGATTGGTAAATTTAAATTCGATTTGAAGAGAATCTAAATTTTTAAACGTAATGTTGAAGGTTTGTTCAGAGTCCGCATTTTCAATGACTTTACCTTGTATAATAGAATATCCATGCCGATAAGCAAAATACGCCTCACTCGTTCTAAGCATAGCTCTACTATACACATCGGTTTTATAAAAATCATCCCACTTTGGTATTCTAGAAGGTTTATCCACATATAAACAAATATCATTTATTTCTTCCAGAATGTTTATTGCTCTTTCAAAACCAATTAATCGGCTGATGGCGCTATAAGATTTTTGATTTGTGAATAAATGAGCAAAAGCTAAATCTATCGAAAAAAGATTTACAAATTTCTCTTTTTTTAGAATTGTAGAAACATACTTATAAGTATTATCTTGATCTTTGAAAGCAAATTTTGAATCAAACCATTCAATTGAATTATCATTTAATCGAATACCTATTTCTGTCGCTAATTGGTATCCAAAATCATTCCAATAACTATCTATTGGTTTTATAAAAACCGATCCTTCTGTTAAAAATTTTGTCGAACAATCAGGAGAACAAAGAAGTATAGTTAACTTTTCCTTTTTTTCCATATTAAAACTGATCCAAAACCAAAATTACCTAAATATGTAATTGTTTTTATATAACACATTTAACATAAATGCAAAGAAAAATGTAATTTAATCAATATGAAAAAATCGTGTTTCATAACGTTTTTTTCTTTTAAAACTCTGTTATATACTTAAGTTGTCACACAATGAATAATTTATCCTAATTTTAGGCGTAATGATTAAGTTTTTTGGAATATTGAATTCATGCTTTATTATTCGCAATCCAAAATTTTAATAATTATCTATAAGTATACTTAGTTATGTTAAAAAAATGGTTATTTATTATTATAGGTAGTGTTTCATTTTTGCTGGGAACGGTAGGCATTTTCGTGCCACTTTTGCCAACAGTACCTTTCTATTTGTTAACCGCATATTTGTGGCTTAATAGTTCAGATCGTCTTTATCGCTGTTTTACTCAAAGTCATTATTATCAAACTTATATACAAAAGATGCTTATTGAGAAAAAAGCATCTAAAAAAAGTTTGTTTAAAATGCTAGCTATGGTTTTTATCGCATTGTTCATCCCATTTATTTTCATTCATTCCTTGCATGTGCGCATTATTTTAGTAATCGTTTTTTTAGCGCATATTGTTATTGGCTTTTATTATTTTAGAAAAAAGAAAATTTAAAGAGAAAAAAAACGTAATTACAGGGTAAGTTACCCTGTAACAATTATAAATATTGCTAATAATCTAGTTCAGACTTTTCTTAATCTCTATAGCAAGTAACGGATTCCACATGGCTCCTGTCGCACTCATCACAGCATCAGCACCGTTTTTAATGAATTGATGATAATGTTCACTTTTGCTAACTCCACCAACACCTATAATGGTAAATTTTAAATCCATTTGTTGACGATATTTATTAAGGCGACTCACCATATCTAATCCAGCCCAACGTATGGCATCGCCACAAATTCCACCTTCCTTTCTATTTTCTCCTAAAGCTGGCTGACCATTTGCGTTAACAGGTTTAGCTGATAAGGTATTAATAGCACTTAATCCATCAATTATCGATCCGACTTTAGTAAGTAATGAAATAATTTTTTCATCATCCGGAAAATAGGCTAGTTTCAATATAAGTGGACGATCGGGAACTGCATTTTTAATTTCATTTACAATGCGTTCTACTTTATCAACATCAAAACAGAGTAATTTACTCGCTCCTTCATTTGGGCAACTCAAGTTTGCTTCAAGAATTGGGGCATTAGTTTCTCTTACTAATTTAGCGGCTAACGCATAATCTTTTTCAATTTCGCCATGTCCTTGTGTTCCTTGAAAGCTACCAATAACATATTGACCTTGACCAGCGGCTTTTACCGCATCAGCCATATCAGGTTGCCAAACATCGGGAGCAAGAGAAGGAACACCAAACGAATTGGTAATTGATAGCGGTTGAGTATAATTTGTATCTGCTAAGACAGTATCAAGATTACTGGATAATTTACCGTTAGGATGAACAGATAGCACATTCGGCAATGGATGACATTTGTGAAATCTTGTTCTTACAGTTTTATAGACGCATAAGTCAAATCCATACGCAAATGCAGCTTTAATATAATTGGCATTTAGAAGGGGACCGGCAGGCATTCCAAATGGTAAATTAACATTAAGATTGAGAAATTGACTGGTTTGGGTTGCGACATGTTCAACGTGACTTAATTGTGTAAAAAGCCCAAAAGGACCGTTTGCATAATTATCTTCGTAACTGATAGTGGGATCGTAAAACGGCGTTAAAGATTTCATAATATCTCCTGTGATGAGCACTTAAAAAAATTCTGAGGAAAGAGGGGTATATTTTTGATAAAAAAAATCCTCCATAAAGGAGGATCAATAAATTGAATTAAAAAAGAGTGATACTTAATTTTGGATAATAATTTTTCTTTTTTCACTCTAATCATTCTTAGGTTCTCTTGTACAAACTTGCATGCATTCTAGCTTAATCTATTCAAACTTCAAGCCAATTATAATGATAAATATGTAACTAAATGAAATAGTTGCAGTGTTTTTTTTTAGATTTATCGTTGCAATATGACTATCTTGGAAACTGTTTTGCTTACTTAAGCTACAATGTTATTTGTTTAGATAAACAAATAGCACATAATACTTTAAAAAATATATAAAAATTTTTGTCTAAAAAATAATACATCAGTACATTAATAGTCTGTTTCGAAGTGGAGAATGATTATAAGTAATGCTATTATTAACAACAGTTAATAAATCTGAATAAAATAATTAGGTATATAATAATGAAAAAAGAAAATATTTTTAAACCCTTCACTTTACCCAATGGCGTTGAATTAAAAAATAGAATAATGATGGCGCCAATGACGACCTGTTCCGGATTTTATGACGGTTCAGTCACGCATGATTTAATCGAGTATTATCGAGATCGAGCAGGTGAAATTGGAACAATCATCGTTGAGTGCGGGTTTGTCGATAATAAAGGATTAGCGTTTCCTGGTGCAATAGGTTTAGATAACGATGATAAAATTGAAGGATTAGCTAAAATTGCGAAAGCAATTAAAGAAAAGGGATCGAAAGCAGTCATTCAAGTTTATCACGGTGGTCGAATGGTTGAGCCAAAACTCATTGGTGGACAATCTCCTGTTGGACCAAGTGCTATCGCAGCCCCTAGAGTAGGCGCAGCAACACCGATCGCATTAACGGCAGACGAAGTCGACGACATGATCGAAAAATTTGGTCAAGCGGTACGTCGTGCTATTGAAGCCGGTTTCGATGGTGTTGAAATCCACGGTGCTAACACTTATTTAATCCAACAATTTTATTCTCCAAATTCAAATCAACGAACCGATAAATGGGGTGGAAGCCGTGATAATCGCTTGCAATTCCCTTTAGCAATCTTAGATATCACACATAAAATGGTTAAACAGTTTGCAACGCCAGAATTTATTGTTGGTTATCGTTTTTCTCCGGAAGAACTGGAAGTACCGGGTATTCGTTTTGATGACTCCATGTATCTACTTGAAAAGTTAGCAGACAAAGGTCTGGATTATATCCATTTTTCAATGGGCGCGATTTTAAGACCTTCAATTGTTGATACCCAAGATCCAACCCCGTTAATCAATAAATATGTGGCAATGCGATCTGCGACATTAGCTAAAATTCCGGTAGTAGGTGTAGGTAATGTGGTTAATCAAATTGATGTAGAAACGGCGATTGATAATGGTTACGATTTGGTCGCTGTTGGTCGAGCATGCATCGCTTATCCAGACTGGATTAGCCGTATTGAAAAAGGTGAACAACTGGAGCTAACTATCAGTAGTGACAAACGTGAAGAATTGAATATCCCTGAACCTTTATGGCGTTTTTCATTAGTTGAAGCATTAATTCGTGATGCAAGTCTAAATAATAAGAAATTCAAACCTGGTCAATATCAAGAAAAAGTTAATGATGAATCTTATGAATTTCTTATTAATGTCGAGTTAGGCAAAGATTTCATTAAAGATATGCAACTTGTGAATGCCAATGAGTTTGATAACCAAGTTTTAGATAATTTTGCAGAAATTAAACAACGAATTATTAATTCAAACAGTCCACATGTGGATGCAATTTCTGGGGCTACATCACAGTGTGAAGCATTCAAAAAAGCCGTTACTAAGGCCATGACACAATCGAATAAAGAAGCCATTATTGCTGAAGGTGGTGATCCAAATGATAAATCTTACGATATTGTTGTTGTGGGAAGCGGGGGTGCAGGGCTGGCTTCTGCAATACGAGCTCATGATTTAGGGGCTAGCGTTGTTGTCGTTGAAAAAATGCCTGTTATTGGCGGAAATACCAATAAAGCGTCTGCTGGTATGAATGCAGCTGAAACTAAATTCCAAAAACTTAAAGGCATCGTTGACAGTAAGGATCTATTCTATAAAGAAACTTTGGCTGGTGGTAAAAATAAAAATAATCCGGAATTACTTCGTTACTTTGTTGAAAATGCCCCCGATGCGATTGATTGGTTAGATGAAAACGGTATTGAACTAAGTGGTATTACGACAACAGGTGGAATGAGTATCGACCGTACACATCGACCAGCAAGTGGTGCAGCTGTTGGCGGATTTTTGATTAGTGGATTGGTAAAAAATCTTAATAAACGTGGTATTGAAGTCATGTTAGATACCAATGTGACAGAAATCGTTACCGAAAATCATAAAGTTGTTGGCGTTAAAGTCATTGAAGAAGACGGCACAAATTATATCATTAAAGCGAAAGCGGTGGTGATTGCAACGGGCGGATTTAGTGCTAACCGTGAAATGGTTGAAAAATATCGTCCTGACTTAAAAGGTTTTGTGACAACCAACCATAAAGGGGCGACAGGTTCTGGTATCATGATCTTAGAAAAACTTGGGGCTGGCACTGTTGATATGGGCGAAATTCAAATCCATCCAACTGTTGAACAAACTACCTCATATTTGATCTCAGAATCTATACGTGGCGGTGGCGCAATTCTTGTTTCTCAAGAAGGAAAACGTTTTGTTAATGAATTAGATACCCGAGATAAAGTTTCAGCGGATATTATCAAATTACCTGAACACTATTCCTATATTTTATTCGATCAACAAGTTCGTGACGAAAACAAAGCCGTTGAAGAGTATGTTTCTAATGATCTCGTTGTTCAAGCAGATTCAATTACTGAATTAGCTAACAAACTTTCTATTGATGCTAATAATCTGTCAAAAACGATTGAACGTTATAATGAGTTTGTAATTAACAAACAAGATGAGGATTTTGGTCGAACGACGGGAATGCGTCATCCAATTAACACCGCACCATTTTATGCAATTAAAATTGCACCGGGTGTTCACCATACAATGGGAGGTGTAACGATAAACACTGAAACACAAGTATTAGATAATGATAAACATGTGATTAAAGGTGTTTTTGCGGCTGGTGAGGTTGTTGGTGGTGTGCATGGAGCAAATCGCATTGGTGGTAATGCTGTTGCTGATATCATTATTTTTGGTATACAAGCAGGTAAAAAAGCCACAGATTACATTAATAGTTAATTGATCTTTGCTAAAAATGGTAAGTTCTACCTACGACTATTCTCAAACATTGATGGGGATGACGGTAACATTGACGCTATTAGAGCAAAATGAAACCGTCGCAAAACTTGCTTTTGCTACCATTAAATTGCTTGAAGATAAATTGACTGTTAACCGCCCAGTTTCGGAGGTTATGTCAATCAATCTTGCAGCAGGCAAACATCCTGTTGAGGTAAGCTTACCTGTATTTTCACTTATTAAACAGGCTTGGCAACTGAGCGTGAATCCCTCAAGTTGTTTTAATATGGCTATCGGCCCTGTCGTCAAACTTTGGAAAATAGGCTTTAAAGGAGATAGTATTCCTGCCGATCATCATATCAAACAACAACTATTATTAACCGATCCATTTGATATAGAATTAAATGATACAACCCATTCTGTTTTTTTAAAAAAAGCAGGAATGGAGATAGATCTTGGTGCTATCGCAAAAGGTTATATCGCCGATGTCATTAAAAATCTGTTACTTGAACATCATATTCACCATGGCATCATAAATTTAGGTGGAAATGTACTAACGTTAGGAGCCTCCCCAATAGAAAAGTCAGGTTGTTGGTGTATAGGGTTAAGAAAACCCTTTTCTTTATCTGATGAGTTAGTAGGTATAATAAAAGTTAAAAATAAATCAGTCGTTACTTCGGGCATTTATGAACGTTATTTTGTGCAAAATAATCGGCTTTATCATCATATTTTCAATCCTTTAACTGGCTATCCTCTTGATAATGAAATTGAAAGCGTTACCGTTATTTCAAATACTTCTCTTGAAGGCGATATTTATTCAACGATTTTTTATGGATTAGGCGTAAATGCCAGTGGTGAATATTTAAAAATACATCCAGATATTTCAGCCATTTTTTTACTAAAAAATAAAACGATGACACTGATCAATCCGAAAAATTTTAATTTTGATCTAATTGATAAACACTATGAAATAAATCTGCATTAAGAACCAATGACAATGAAATTGCTAAACTTTTATTGTTTTAAATGAATTAATTACGTTTTTACATTAAAGAAGGAAATTATTATGAACGCAGTGAAAAAACCACCAGTAAAATGGTTACCGCTCATGATTATTGCTGCTATTTCAGCAATATTATGGCTATTTGTTTCGCCTCCACAAGGAATAAGTACAGAAGGTTGGCGAACAAGCATTATTTTTGTGGCAACGATTGCCTGTATTGTTGCAGAAATTATGCCAATTGGCGCAATTGGCTTATTAGCCATTACGGTTTTTGCTATTTTAAGACCATCTGGTGCAGCTAATGCAACTGAGTCTATCAAGATATCATTAAGTGAATTAAATAGTAGCTTAATTTGGTTGATCGTTGTTGCTTTTATGATTGCGCGAGGATTTATTAAAACTGGTTTAAGCAAACGTATTGCTTATTATTTAGTAAAAATTTTAGGTAAAAACACTTTAGGCTTAGCTTAT
Source organism: Gilliamella sp. B2717 (assembly GCF_026536675.1). NCBI lineage: Bacteria > Pseudomonadati > Pseudomonadota > Gammaproteobacteria > Orbales > Orbaceae > Gilliamella > Gilliamella sp. B2717. The sequence goes on from NZ_JAFNNQ010000019.1 coordinate 81,435, forward strand.
GGTTTATCTGTAACAGATGTGGCATTGGCGCCTGCCATTCCAAGTACGACAGCTCGTGCTGGTGGTGTGATTTATCCAATCGCTGAAGCGTTATCGATTAACTTTAATTCTAATCCGAAGGATGAATCAAGAAATCGAATTGGCACTTTTTTAATGTTAACCATTAGTCATATCAATGATATTACCTCAGCAATGTTTTTGACTGCATTTACCGGTAATTTATTAGCCGCTAAATTAGTCACAGAAACATTAGGCGTGACATTGGGATGGGGACAGTGGTTTATTGCAGCTATCGTACCTTGTTTAGTTTCTTTTATTGTGATTCCATTAGTCATTTATTTCTTAACCAATCCAGAGCTTAAAAAGACACCTGATGCGCCAAGATTAGCCGTTGAAGAATTGAAAAAAATGGGACCAATTACCGCTAAAGAAATTATTATGGGTGGGACGGTAATTTTATTATTAGGTCTTTGGATTTTCGGTAAAGACTATTTAGGTATTGATGCAACAACGACTGCTTTTATTGGTTTAACGATTTTAATCTTAACTGGTGTACTAAGCTGGGATGATGTGAAAGGTGAAAAAGCGGCATGGGATACCTTAATTTGGTTTGCGGCTTTATTAATGATAGCAGGACAAGTCAATAAGCTAGGTGTTACAAAATGGCTAGGCGATACTATCGGTAGTGCAGTAAAGGGGCATTTAGGTGATAGTAGCTGGGTATTTGTTATCATTATTTTGTGTGTTGCCTATGTTTATTTACACTATTTCTTTGCTAGTGGCAATGCGCATATTGCGGCGCTATTTCCAGTATTCTTATCTGTAGCAGTGGCACTTCATGTTCCACCAATGATTGCGATATTTGCATTAGTTATTTGTACCAACTATTTTGGTTCCATTACCCAATTTGCCAATGCTCGAAATCCGTTGTTATTTGCTGAAGGTTTTGTTCCAGTCAAAACATGGTGGAAAGTAGGATTTATCTGTAGCGTTGTTAACTTAACCATTGTGTTTACCGTTGGTCTTTTGTGGTGGAAAATGTTGGAATTAGGTTAAGAAATAACGTATCTTAAACACTATTCAACAAAAAAACCGTCAGAAATTGGCGGTTTTTTTATCCTCTAATTATGATAATCTCATAACAACATAATCGATAAACTCCAATCATTAATGGCCTGCCAATATTTTTGTTCCTGCTCTAAATCTAATAAAATCAATTTATTACTTTCCACAAAATTAGTGTCAATTTCGAATGTCATTTTGGTCAATTTGTCTTTAACTAATTTTAATCGAAATGCATTCAAATTAATCTCTGTAGAGCGTTGATTATTGATCAGAATGGAGAGCCTGAGTATTTGTAATAATGAAATAATATGTTTAAATTCAAAAAGGCTAAAATAAGGAAATGCTTCAATATTAATTGATTTTCGATGATAACGAACAAGTGTCGATAACAACAGTTGTTGTTCTTCGTTAAATCCCGGCAAATTGCTGTTTTGCAGAATGTAACTTGAATGTTTATGCACAGACGAAAAATTAATTTTTAATCCTACCTCATGTAAAAGTGCTGCCCAATATAAAATGGATTCCACACAAATTGGAATATCGATTTGTGCTTGCTCTTTCCATTGTAAAAAAAAGTATTTTGCTGTTTTGACAACTTGCATAGCATGACGCTGATCGATATTGTAGTGTTTAGATAAAGATTCGGCGGTTGTTTGACGTATGTCTCGATAATTAGGACCACCGATTAATTCATACAAAACCCCTTCACGTAAAGCATTAGAACTATACTGCAACGAACTTAATCCCAATGCATTAAATACACCACAAAATATTGCCAGTCCACTCACAAAAACCTGTTTACGTTCATCAGATAGTGAAGGGTAGGTAATATCATCAAATGTTTCAAAGTCCAATACATAACTAACTAAATCATCTAATCTCTTCGGGGTAATAATACCGTCACTCACACCAAGATCTAATAGAATATGATGAATAGATTTAATGGTTCCTGATGTACCAAAAGCAACCGTAATATTCTGTTTTTTGATAGTACTAATCATGGTTTCAATTTGTTGCTCGGCTGCAAGTTTTGCTCGTTGAAATGACTCTTCATCAATCTTTTGTTGTGGAAAAAAACGTTTATTAAAGGTTACGCAGCCCATTGGACGACTAGCGACAATGATAGGTTTAAGGTCATTGCCTTTGCCAATCGCAATTTCAGTTGATCCTCCGCCAATATCAATAACAAATTTAGTATCAATTGATGAAGTGGGTTCAGCGGTCATAGTACCTAAATAGACTAAACGGGCTTCTTCTTGACCTGAAATAATTTCTATAGGGTAAGGTAATATTTTAGCTGCAGCCTTCAAAAACTTATGCCTGTTTGATGCAACACGAAGTGTGTAAGTTGCAACAATTCTCACATTTTCCGGAGGAAATCCATTTAAACGTTCAGCAAACAGTTCAAGACACTCTATTCCCCGTTTAATACTCGAGTCACTTAATTGATTATTTTCATCTAATCCAGTCGCCAAATGTATATTCTTTTTATTTTTATAAATTATCTGTGTTGCACCATTAATGATTCGTGCAATAATCATATGAAAACTGTTAGAACCGAGATCAATAACCGCATATTCATTAGATTTCTTCACGTTTAGATATCCTTATTGTTTGGCTTCTAATTGTTTTAAATAATCATAAATAGCGTGCTGTGCTCGAATTTTTTTCTTATTACCGCGTTGAACATAATTATTCATGTTTTCTTTATCAATAATTCGTGCTTTGACATTATCATTACATTGGATATTAAAAATATCATGAATAGTTGATTTTAAGATAGGATCAAATATCTTCACACCTACTTCTATGCGGTTATCCAAATTACGTGGCATCCAGTCAGCAGAGGAGATGAAAGTATCTTTTTTACCATCATTTTCAAATATATATACCCGTGCGTGCTCTAAATATTGATCGACGATACTAGTTACATATATATTTTCACTCAGATTGGGAATTTGAGGTTCTAAAACACAGGTTCCTCGAACAATCATTCTAATTTTTACACCTTCGCATGATGCACGGTATAACTGATCTATCATCTCTTTATCAGTGATCGCATTAAGCTTTAAATAGATGCCTGAAGGTTTTCCTGCTTTGGCATTTTGAATTTCTCTTTCAATAAATTCATGAAAACGTAAACGCGTATTTTGAGGGGAAACAAGCAAATGATTGAACGAAACTGGCTTGAATGGATTTTCAATAAAATTAAACACTTTTATTACTTCGTCTGTAATGGCTGGATCGGCGGTTAATAATGAAAAATCTGTATACACACGAGCAGTTTTTTCGTTGAAATTCCCCGATCCAATATGTGCATATCGAACAATCTTGTTTTCTTCACGACGATCAATTAAAAATAGTTTGGCATGAATTTTGAGTTTGGGTTGTGAATAGATAACTTTGATTCCACTACTGAGTAGTCTTTTTGCCCATTTAATATTTGCTTCCTCATCAAATCGAGCCTGAAGTTCAACCACTACGGTGACTTTTTTACCGTTATTAGCAGCATTAATTGCTGCATGGATAAATCGTGAGTCTTTTGCTACCCGATAGATATTCATGCGGATATGGGTTACAGCCGGATCAAATGAAGCTTGTCGCATAATTTCTAATACATGCCCAAACGAGTAGTAAGGGTAATAAAGAAGTACATCACGATCTTTAATCGTCGCAAACGCATTTCTAAACTTTTTAAAGCGATTATAAGCCAAACTCGGTAATCGTTTATTTAAAAGGTTTTTTCCACCAAGATCAGGAAAGTTAGCCAGATCTTTAAAATTAGGGTAACGTCCACCTGGCATGGCATCTTGTTCAGTTAATCTTAATTTACTGATTAATAACTCAAATAATGCTTTAGGCATATCTTTTTGATAAGTAAAACGAACAGGTTGTGCCGTCAATCGCTGCTTCAATCCTTGAGACATTAATTCTAACAAACTGTCTAATTCTGTATTTAATTCATATTCTGCATCTCGATTGATATTGATTGAATATGCATTCAGTTCTGTGGCATCAAAAAAGACTTTGAAGATATCAGATAAACAATAACGAAGGATGTTATCCAAAAAGATAATTGATTTATTTTTGGTTGATACTTCTGACGGCAAAAGTACAAATCGAGGTGCGTTGTCGGTTGGTAACTCAAGCAGGGCATAACTTATCTTTTCATCACAGATAATTTCAACGGCCAAATAAGCATGATCATCTTTTAAAAATTGGATCAGTTCTGTGTGACTATCCAGTAATATTGGGGTAATGTATTGTCTTAAATTCTGTTTATAATAGTTTTTTATCCAATCTTCCTGATAAGATGAAAGTTGTCTCTCATTAATTAAGAAAATTTGATTTCTTGCCATTTCAAGTAATAATTCGTTATACAGTTGATCAAACTGGAGTTCAAGTTGTATGACTTTCTGATTAACTTGCCTTAATAATAACTTTGCGTTAGAAGTAGCGGACTGTCCTTGTTCCTGTTCAATTAATACATATTTTTTCAAATTGGCGTATTGTACTTTATAAAATTCATCGAGATTGCTGGAATAAATGCCTAAAAATCGAACACGCTCAATAAGTGGATTACTTTTGTCTGCTGCTTCTTGTAAAACACGTTGATTAAAAGCAAGCCAACTAAGTTCTTTGGGAAAATACACTTTTTCTTGTAGCATTCTTTATCTCTTAAAATACAATAATGAAATTTAATACAGGATAACTTAACTTAAAAAAAAAGCTAGCATAACGCTAGCTTTTAATTTAAATATATTAAACAATTTTTGCTTTAAAGCAACTTTACCTAAATACGGTGAACTGAAGTGGTATTCGTTGTGCCACTTGGTACTAAAGCACCTGATACCATGACAATAGTATCACCTTGTTGTAAACCACAAATTTTTACAGCTAACTCTTTACCTAAACGGTAAAAATCATCTGTTGAATTAATAGCATCAATTAAAATTGGCTCAACACCTTTTGTTAGGGCTAATTGATTAACCGTTTTTTGACTTGATGATAATGCTAAAATACGCGCTCTAGGGAAATAATGACGGACTTCACGAGCAGATTTACCACTACGAGTTGCAACAACAATCAAAGGCGCACTTAGACGTTCTGCAATTTCTACCGCACCACAACAAACAGCCGCAGTAATACGTAATTTTTCTTCTTTGGCAGTAAGCTCTAAAGAAGCAGGAATAGTAATGTCTGTACGTTTACAGATAGTCGCCATAACATTAACGGTTTCTAATGGGTATTTACCTTTAGCACTTTCGCCTGAAAGCATGACTGCATCAGTTCCGTCAATAATGGCATTTGCCACGTCACCCGCTTCAGCACGAGTAGGGCGTGGGTTTTTAATCATAGAGTCAAGCATTTGAGTTGCAGTAATAACAGGTTTAGAAGCTTTATTACATTTTTGAATCATCATTTTTTGAGCAAAAATAACTTCTTCAACCGCAATTTCCACACCTAAATCACCACGAGCAACCATGATACCGTCAGATGCTTCCAAAATTTCATCAAAATTATCTAATCCTTCTTGGTTTTCAATTTTAGAGATAATTTTAATCTCTTCACCACCATGAGATTTCAAATGTGCGCGAATATCTTCAACATCTGAGCGTTTACGAATAAATGACGCAGCGATAAAATCAACACCTTGTTCACAACCAAAAATAAGGTCATTTTTATCTTTTTCTGCAAGTGCCGGTAATTTTATTGAAACACCAGGTAAATTAATACCTTTGTTTTCACCTAAATCACCATTATTCAATACGGTACAGATGACTTCGTTGCCTTTTATTTCTTTGACTTCCATCGCAATTAAGCCATCATCAACAAGAACGCGATTACCCACTTTGAGATCTTGAGCAAATCCTTTATATGTTACAGCTACGCGCTCAGCGTTCCCAATGACTGTTTCGTCAGTTGTGAATGTGAATGTTTGACCTGCAACTAGTGAAACGTCATTCCCACCTTCCAATTTAATTGTACGAATTTCAGGACCTTTAGTATCAAGCATAATTGCTGCTTTTAAACCTGTTTCTTGCATGACTTCACGTAGGTTTTTGATACGATTTCCATGTTCTTCATAATCACCATGGGAAAAGTTCAAACGCATTACGTTCATGCCTGCATTTAATAACTTAGCTAGCATTTCTTTTGATTCTGATTTTGGTCCAATAGTACAAACGATTTTTGTCTTTTTCATAATATTATCTACTAGTTGTTAAGGTTGAAGTTTAATTTGAAATAAACTGTTTTTAATTATGTTCACGCAAAAAAAAACCAATGCCCATGCATTGGTATGTAATAAGTTAGCAGTAACCCGAAAAGTTACTTGTATTAACTGCAATCTTTGAAAAATTAAATATTTTCATCAAAAAATATATATCCTTAAAAATCTGTGTTTATTATAGTCTTAACCACACTTTAAATAAAGTTTTTTATCAAAAAAACTAGATTATATTTGACGAAAACAAAAGAAGAATCATCCTAATTAACGAATACAAATGGCAAGATGTTCTTAACGACATTCATTGCTATTACATCAGATCTTTAAGTTGATAAATGAGTTCATTGCTTTCATTTTTCAATGTCAATTGATCTTTGTTCAAGCTGACTTTTGCACCTTCTGTAATCATTTGGGTAATAATGCCATCTAACTTATCTAATTGTTCATCATTACAAAGCATCTTTGTCATACCAACGCCTGCACCTTTGATTGTTTCATTTTCTAAGGTGACTTTTGCGACAAATCGGTTACACATTTTTCCAGTAATATTCATATTTTCGCCAAACTCAAGTTCTGCAGCTTTATCTGAAGAAACATCTTGTCCATTCGCTTTTACCAATACAAAATGGTGATGTAACAAATCTTCAGCTTTAATTTTATTTGATTCTCCACATCCAGTTACTACTAAAGCTCCTACAAATAATGATGTTAATAGTAATGTCTTTTTCATCTTAACTCCTAATGATAGTTTAAATTTGTTATAATAGATTTAATTAAAATTACTTACAAATATTTTACTCTTTATGTTATCTCAACAGCAAATTAAATTTCTAGAATCAATGACTTTCTTAGACAAGCATAAAATATTGAAGCTTGCTAAGAATAATCAAGATCTAGCAAAAATCAATTTAGCGGTAACTCAAGCTGTTTCACATTATCAAGCAAGATTGACGTCTTTACCTGCACAGATTGAATATTCGTCTAATTTACCTGTGGCTGAAAAAAAATCAGAAATTTACCATGCGATTCAGCAGCACCAAGTGGTAATTATTGCAGGTGAAACTGGTTCCGGTAAAACAACACAAATTCCTAAAATCTGTTTAGAATTAGGTTTAGGTGTAAAAGGATATATTGGACATACCCAACCAAGGCGGCTTGCAGCCCGTTCTGTCGCTAATCGCATAGCGGAAGAGTTAAATACCGAAATAGGGCAGTTAGTCGGTTATAAAGTCAGATTTTCTGATCAGGTTAGTGATACCACATTGATAAAATTAATGACTGATGGCATTTTGCTGGCTGAAATTCAAAAAGATAAACTTTTATTGCAATACGATACTATCATTATCGATGAAGCTCATGAACGTAGTCTTAATATTGATTTTATTTTGGGATATCTGAAACAATTGTTACCTAAACGCCCTGATTTGAAAGTGATCATAACGTCTGCAACCATTGATGTTGAGCGATTTTCTAACCATTTTAATCATGCGCCTATTATAGAAGTATCTGGAAGAACCTATCCTGTCGAGGTACGATATCGTCCGCCAATATATGATAACGAAGATGATAAAGAGATTAACAAAAATAGTGATTTTCAACCTATCATTGATGCAATTGATGAGTTATCAAAAGAGAGTTCAGGTGATATTTTAATATTTTTAACTGGTGAGCGAGAAATACGTGATTTAGCCGATACACTAAACAAGCTTGAATTACGTCATACCGATATATTACCGTTATACGCTAGGTTATCTGCTTCCGAGCAAAACCGTATTTTTCAACCACATTCTAAACGACGCATTGTGCTTGCTACCAATGTAGCGGAAACTTCATTAACCGTACCCGGAATTAAATATGTCATCGATCCTGGATTGGCCAGAATAAGTCGCTACAGTTATCGAACTAAAGTTCAACGTTTACCGATTGAACCTATATCGCAGGCTTCAGCTAATCAACGAAAAGGTCGATGTGGACGTACTTCAGATGGTATTTGTATTCGTCTTTATGATGAACAAGATTTTTTATCTCGCCCTGAATTTACCGACCCTGAAATCTTACGTACAAATCTTGCTTCTGTCATATTACAAATGACATCGTTAGGTTTGGGTGATATAGCTGCTTTTCCTTTTGTCGAGGCTCCCGATTCAAAATATATTCGTGATGGAATTCGTTTATTAGAAGAACTTGGTGCCATATTCACCAAGCATCATCAATACCATTTAACTCAAATAGGCAAAATTTTGGCACAATTACCGATTGATCCTAGATTAGCCAGAATGTTAGTTGAAGCAAGACGATTAGGTTGCACTAAAGAAGTTATGATAGTAACCGCAGCGTTGTCAATTCAAGACCCAAGAGAACGCCCTTTTGATAAACAACAGGCTTCTGATGAGAAGCACAAACATTTTGCAGATAAAGATTCAGATTTTATTTCTCTTATTAATTTATGGAATTATATTCAAGAGCAACAAACCCTGTTATCGGGTAATCAGTTTAGAAAGTTATGCCCGAAAGAGTATTTGAATTATCTCCGCATTCGTGAATGGCAAGACGTCTATACTCAAATTCGTCAGACCATTAAACAATTATCTTTTCCAATCAATAGTCAACCCGCAGATTATCGATCATTACATGTGGCTTTATTAAGTGGTCTACTTTCACATATTGGTTTAAAAGAGATTGAAAGAAACGAATACCTTGGTGCTCGAAATATCAAGTTTGCCATTTTTCCAAATTCAGTGTTATTTAAAACTCAACCTAAATGGTGCGTTGCCAGTGAGCTTGTTGAAACCAGCCGACTATGGGGGAGAACAGTAGCTAAAATTGATGCAGAATGGATTGAACCCATAGCTAAACATTTAGTGAAATACAGCTATAGTGAACCTAGGTGGTCAAAAAAACAGGGCACTACAATTGCAAATGAAAAAGTGACATTATTTGGATTGCCTATAGTCCAAAATCGAATTGTAAATTACAGCCAGATAGATCCTGTGTTATCCCGTCACTTTTTTATAAGACATGCTTTGGTAGAAGGGGATTGGATTACTAATCATAAATTTTATAAACTAAACCAAAAGTTGATTAATGAAGTCGAAGATCTTGAACACAAATCCCGTCGTCAAGACATTTTAATCGATGATGATCAGTTATTTGATTTCTATGATCAGCGTATTGATAAATCAATTGTTTCAGTTAAACATTTTGACAATTGGTGGAAGCAAAAGCAAAAAACTTCACCTGATTTTCTCAATTTTGAAAAACAGATGTTAATTAACCAATCAGCACAATTGATTGATTTAACTCAGTTCCCTGATTATTGGTATCAAGATCAATTCAAACTGCCTCTTAATTATGAGTTTGATTTAGGTAATAATCGTGACGGTGTCACTGTTAGAATTCCTATTGATATATTGAATCAAATCAAAAATGATGGATTTGACTGGCAAGTACCCGGTTTTAGAAAAGAATTGATAGTATCCCTTATTAAATCATTACCTAAGTCTTTACGGCGCAGTTTGGTTCCTGCACCTAATTATGCTGAAGCATTCTTAAGTAGAGTAACATCGATCAAACATCCGTTACTTGAAACATTAGAGCATGAATTTCGAAAAATGACGGGGGTTCAAATTACTCATGAGGATTGGCAGTGGGATCAAGTTCCAAATTATTTAAGAATTACCTTTAGCATTATAGATAATCAAGGTAATGAAATTGCTCATGGCAAAGATCTTAATCTTTTAAAAGAGCAATTAAAAGCTAAAATACAATCAGCATTATCCTCATTGACTACTAAAAAATCAGCAAATCCAATTGAGTTAAATAACCTAACCGATTGGACATTTGGTACCCTACCGGCTATTTATGAAGAAAAACAAAAAAATTACACAGTCAAAGCATATCCAGCCATTGTAGATGATCATAAATCAGTCAGCATTAAGTTAGTCGATAATCAAATCGAGCAACAGCGATTAACTAAACTTGGTTTAAGACGTCTTCTCATGATAAATATTCCTTCACCAATCAAATATTTACATGAAAAGTTACCGAATAAATCTAAATTAGGTCTCTATTTTAACTCATTTGGTACTGTGCTCGATCTTATTGATGATTGTATAGCCTGTGGCATTGACTATTTGATTGGAAAGAATAATAAACTTATTCAAACTGCTGAGCAGTATCAACAATTACTTGAATATACAAAAGCGAATATTAACCAAGTTGTGGTTGATATAGCCAAACAAGTAGAAGCCATCTTAACACTTCATTTTAATATTAATAAAAGGTTGAAAGGGCGTGTCGATTTATCTTTAGCTTTTGCCTTATCTGATATTAAAAATCAGCTTAATCATTTAGTTTATAAGGGGTTTGTTGCACAATCAGGTTACCACAGATTAAATGATATCTATCGATATTTATCCGCAATTGAAAAACGAATTGAAAAATTAATGCTTAATACGGCAAAAGATAGACAATCAATGAATATTATTGAGGAAATTCAGAATTATTATCATCACTTTTTATGTAGCCTTTCAAAAAATCAGAAATTAGATAATCGTGTTCTTGAAATACGCTGGATGATAGAAGAGTTAAGAGTTAACTTATTTGCACAGCAGATGGGCACTCCTTATCCAATATCAGCTAAAAGAATTAAACAACAGATTGAGTTGATAAAATCAGAATTATAATAAATTAGCCTATTAGAGAAGGGCGCTAATGCGCCCAAATTAAAGATTAACGATATAAGTCAACAAACACGGTAATATTAGGGCCATTTGTATCTTGTGCAATTCTAGCAATATGATAATACTTGGCACCAGCTTCTATCGCTCTTTTACCTGCTTGATATGAAATTTCCTGATCTGTGACATAATAGCCACGGAATTTTATTGTATTGAAAGGAACCATTTTAGCTGCTGTTCCATCATTTAATTCTTGAATTTTACGACCATCCGAAAGAGTGACAGTGTAACGATTTACGCGCTGTGGTTCGCTCATGACTTCAGGTTTTTCTGAAGTAGTAGTATTAGTTTGTGCTGTTGTAATAGTCGTTGTAGTCGAATTAGTAGAAGAAGCAGTATCGATAACTTTGACTTTGTTATTAAATTTATCAGCATAAAACTTTTCATTAAATGCAGATGGTGAATAATACCCCGGTCTTTCAACTTGCATTGCGGCTTCGCCACCTTGGGCTAAAGCTAATTGTCCTGCTTCGGAATCATAAGGGATTGCATTTTCAGGTTGAAGTTTACGCTCTGGTGCATCTTTCTTAAATAAATAGGCAACAACCTGCAAATTACTTCCTAATTCTGAACGATTATCAATATAGTAAGCATAAGCACCTTTGTTTAAAGCTTCTTTTGCAATTGATTGATTAATATCATATTCACTTGGGAAATAACCACGAATACGAACAATATCATAAGGTTCTAGACGAATAGCTTTAGATTTAGGGTATTCGTAGACTCCACCAAATTGGCGAAAGCTGTCATTTTTCTCTTCGGCTTTAGGTGCATTAGCTTTGTACAATTTAGCATAAACAATACGCAAAGTATCATTAGAAGGGCTGATATTTGTCGTTGTAATATAGAAAGACGCAGCACCTTCTTTGTCTGCTGCTTTAGACATAGCCAACACATAATCGCTATCAGTATAAAATGCACCTCGAACAGAAATTTGTTTGAAAGACTGCAAGTTGCTTGCTTGTTCTTCAGTTAACTGCTGAGCCGCATAAGAATACATAGGAACAAATGTAACCATAGCAGCAATAAGTGTTTTCTTTAAACTCGTCATATTCTATAAACCTTACAATTTTTAAATCGTATATTAAATATTTGTTATTTTAACATAAAAAAATCAGTTACCTAAACTTATTAGCGCATTTAAATTTTTAATGAAAATATATCTGCCTTTAACGTGTAAAATATCTTGTTCTTGTAGTTTCGACAAAATTCGGCTAACAGTTTCAATCGTTAAACCTAAATAATTTGCTATATCACTACGGCTCATAGATAACTTTATGTTTAGTGATGTGTGACCACGATTTTCATATCTTCTATAAAGAGAATATATAAAATAGGCTAGGCGTTCATCAGCCTTTTTCTGAGAATAACATAAAATTAATTTTTGATAGTTATAAATGTCATTACTTAATAACCTAAATATCATGCTTCTGACACAAGCATTTGATTCAACTAAAGACATTAGTTCTTCATAACGCAATTCACAAGCTAAAGTATTAGTAAGCGCTTTAATGTTGTTATTATATATTTTAGTTGATATAGAATCCAGTCCAACAATATCACCAGGTAGATAAAAGCCATTAATCTGTTCTTTATTGTCTGATGTTGTCACATAGGTTTTTACAGCACCAGAATGAATAATAAAAAACCGAGTAAAATCAGTGCTCTTGGATACTATGAGTTCATCTTTAGCATAAGTCTTTTTACGTTCCAAAACATTATTTAAAGTATTATTTAATAACATTGGTAGACATAAAGAGCCTATACTGCATAATTCGCAAGGAACTGAATAACTTTTTGATCGTATATTCTTATTGGTAGTTTGCATAATAAATTAATCATTAATCCAAGTTCAGTTCTAGCCAAGAGTAACATATTTTTATGATAAAACAACAATTGGCCAATTCATATAGTTTAAATTATTAATCAACAAAACGTTCATTTAGTTTAAATTAACAGAAGGCAAGCATTAAAATAAGCATAATAATGAAAAGTATTAATAGGTGTTAGCAATTATATACTAAAGATAATCGATTTTATATTATGATATTGACTATCACTCTAAAAGGTTAAATTACGGTTTGATCTGATAGTTAAAGAACTTTTAATCAATTTTGAATTGAAAGTAGGGTTTAGCAAAACGGTGATATAACTGAAAATCATTTTAAGTTCGTAATAATGAATGCATTTAACATAATATACATTATCC
>NZ_JAFNNQ010000019.1:94735-121062 GCF_026536675.1 Gilliamella sp. B2717
AATATTTTTTCATTCATATGGTTATAATGTTCATGAAGAATAGGGCGTTATATAAGATTTATAAGTAAAAATTAAATCTAGTTCAATGATTTATAATTACGAATTCAAGTTAATTTTTTAAAGCTCACTTATTAATTTATTATAGAATACCCAACTGGCTAAATACAATCCGTTAAATCATAAAAAATAAGCCTTTATGTTTACCATCAAAAAATACAAGCACAATAAATATCATGATAACAGCCAAAATAATTCTAAATTTTCTTTTTTTAAAAAGTTTTTCAATCGTGTTATTTAGATAAGTTCTATCAACATAACTCATATATAATATCAAAATAACCAATAAAACAGCTATTGGAACAGCTAAAACCATATCATTATTAATTATCATATTTTTGTTTAACTCATTATCTATATCTAACTATAAATGCAATTACCCGGAATTCTTTTTCTTAAAAATAATTGAAACGGTTATCGTAAAATCACTGTCAAAATTACCAAACCTTAAAACGATTTAATCAAAATCCTAATCCTAAATAATAATGTAACATTTATTATCTAGAACGCATAACAAAATTTATACAGATATGTTTTCACATTATTGGGGATTATCAAACTATGAACGATTAAATGAATTACATGATGAATTTTTAAATTTAGATAAAAAACTGGCGGTTAATGCGATGGATTTTGAAACTATTAGCGAACAATTAATAAGGTGTGGCGTAGTAGAAACCACACGTTCAGCAAATACTACTGCAATGTATGCGATTCAATGGGCGCATGGACAAACATTTGATTTTAACAAATCACAGGTTCAAATACACAGAGCACGTTTGAGAAAAATCGGCATCGACATAGCACAACGTTGCAATCTGGCAAAATTCAGCCCGATTTCTGTTCGAGAAATTCGACAGGTTACGGTATCTGATTGTCCAATTCCTGATTGGTACAAAATGCCACAGATATTTAAATTAGCGTCGTAAATTGGTTAGCTAAATGATGAAAATTCACGTACGTTTATCGTGGTGCGGATAATGTATATTATGTTAAATAATATTTATTGTTTAGGAATCCATAAATTCTGTTATTTTATCTGATGATAATACTATTTATTGCCTTACTGAGTTATAACCTATTCCTAATTAACATCAACATTCATACTTTAGCATTTAATATTTTTTGCCAAAATTTCTAAAGTTGAATGTTTATTTGTAACCAAAAATTATTTGAAATAAATGTATTGAAATTTGAATGAACCAAAACCAAAGCATTTTATTTAGATATGAAAATAATTTCGCTTCCTGACAATGGCATTTTTAAAACATGATTTTTAATTTTACCCCAAACTTGCATTTCACATGCTTTACAGTTAAATTTCAAAATGAGCTCTTCATTATTATTTTGTATTAACTTCATTGGAGTCACTTTTGTTTTGACACCTTGAATACCTTTAGCTTGTTTTGGACATAAATTGAACGCAAATCGCAAACAGTGTTTTGTTATCATCAAAGGAACATCATCTTTAATTTCATGAGCTTCATATGCGCTTTCTATTAATTGAACACCATGTTGTTTATAAAACTCACGCGCTTTATGATTATACACATTAGCTAAATAAGTTAATTGATTATCGGGGTAAATTGGTTTTGGATTAGTTTCAGGCTTACGCTTATTGGTTTGGTAGCTTGCTAACCTTGCTGAAGTTAATTTTTCAATAATGTCTCGTCTGAATTGATTAAGTTGACTGCTGGGAATAAAATAAATTATCGATAAATCGATAATAAGCTCAGACAAATAATAAATAGTTTGCCCAAGTTTAGATAGATTATCTTGAATATTTTTTAACGCTTTATCAGTTTGATTCGCCAAATCAAATTGACCAATCAGATCTAATTCGACACAAATACCCTCCTCACTTTTGGCTTTCAACTGAATTCCATTATCGATATTAGACAACACAAACGAAACACCAATACGACGATCGCTTGAATCTTTGAGTAAGTTTTGTTGCCATAAATGATCTAAATTACGATTAACAATAAAAGGCAATTTGATGGTATTAAGCGATTTAGGAATTTCATTAGGATAAACCCGATATTGATTAGCACCTAATTTATCGACTTTATCTGCTCGAAATCCAAACACTTCTCGTTTAATGAGGACATTTAGACCATCACCATTAGTTAACATTTTTTCAGATTTAATATCAATATACTGAGCGGTTACATTAGTTATTTCACCAATTTGTAATCCAATAAATTTTGGCGACTCAAAAGCACCAATGTCAGGTTTTCGACCAGTAACAAAATAGTCTGTATTACCACGGTTAAATGTTCGTGTTGGATCTGGTGTAAAAAAGTATTCTGTTTTGCCACTAGAAGCAGCCGTTAAATTCGATGAATTTGAAAGGATGTTATCCAATTTTTGTCGATAATGTGCAGTTATATTTTTTACATAAGTTAAATCTTTATAACGCCCTTCTATCTTAAACGATCTTACACCAGCTTGGATTAGCGATTCTAAATTATCTGATTGATAATTGTCTTTCATCGATAACAAATGCTTTTCGTAAGCAACAACACGTCCTTGATTATCTTTTAAAGTAAAAGGCAATCGGCAAGCCTGTGAGCAATCTCCACGATTAGCACTACGCCCAGTTTGCGCATGTGAAATATAGCATTGCCCGGAAAAAGCGACACATAACGCACCATGAATAAAAAACTCTATTTTTGCATCTATTTGCTTAAAAATAGTCGTAATTTCATTTAAGTTTAATTCACGTGCTAATACAATTTGCGAAAAACCAACATCGGATAAAAACTTTGCCTTTTCTGGCGTTCGAATATCCATTTGCGTACTGGCATGTAAGTCGATTGGTGGAATATCTAAATTTAAAATACCCATATCTTGCACGATTAACGCATCAACGCCTGCATGATAGAATTGCCAAATTAATTGTCTTGCAGATTCTAATTCATTATCATGAAGAATCGTATTTAACGTAACAAAAACTTTAGCGTAATAACGATGTGCAAATTCAACTAATTTTGCAATATCACTAACCGAATTTCCTGCATTATGACGAGCGCCAAAACTAGGCCCGCCTATATATACAGCATCTGCACCATGTAAAATTGCCTGCATCGCAATTTCAATATTTTTTGCAGGACTTAGTAATTCTAATTGGTTTTTATTCTGATATTGATCCATCTGTGACATCGTTTATTCTCAAAAATACTTATAATTTTTAGTGTTCTATTTTATTGACAAGCGTTATAGTGAATTCACTTAGACTTGTCAATAATAACGGGTTAATACTTTTATTTAATAAAATATTATTTTGTGATCTCTATTTAAAATAATTTCGTGCTTTTAAAGCCGCTATACGTTTGTCTAATGGCGGATGAGACATAAATAGTTCTGAAATTTTAATTTTTTTCGCACCATTTATACAAAATGCCATTATTGATGAATCTTCTTTAGGTTCGTAACTTGTTTTTAGCTTTTCTAATGCAGCAATCATTTTATTTGCACCTACCAATTTTGCCGAACCAGCATCAGCATGAAATTCTCGGTATCGTGAAAACCACATAGTAATAATACTTGCCAGAATACCAAAAACGGTTTCAAAGACCATAACAATTAGATAATAAATCATTTGGGATGATCCTCGATTACGTTCATCCATAGCTTGAGTTGCCAATGAAGCTAATAGTCTGGATATAAAAATAATAAATGTATTAATCACCCCCTGTAATAAAGTCATTGTAACCATATCTCCATTAGCAATGTGACTCATTTCGTGAGCAATGACAGCTTCTGCTTCATCTTGTGACATCGTACTTAATAAACCAGAGCTAACGGCAACCAATGAACTATTTTTACTTGCTCCTGTAGCAAATGCATTCATATCATTAGCTTCATAAATAGCCACATCTGGCATTTTTAAACCAAGCTGTTCAGCTTGATGATGAACAATATTTAATAACCATTGTTCTTGAGCATTGGCCGCACGTTTAATCAGTTTTCCTTTAACCGATTTTAATGCTATTGTTTTAGAGAATAAAAGAGATATATATGAACCACCAAAGCCAAATATACCTGCAAAAATCAATAATCCTAAAGTACTGTGAGCATCTACCCCCAATATACTTAGGATAATACCAAAGACAAACATTACTGCTAAGTTAGTCAGTATAAATAGCCCTACTCGCATCATAAATCTACTCCATATTGTTTTTAGCTTTTAATAAAAAAGCCTAGAAAATTGCCTATTATATTAATTCAACAAAAATACTTCTTTCTATTAGATAGGATGGCTATATGTTGTTATATAGAATGATCAGTTAGTTAGTTTTATTTTTGAAAAGATTAAAGCATTGCAGATAGTTTGGAGGAGACCCTATCAGCCACATCCCACACACATATTTTTTACTTTGGCTGCTTCCTTCCGGACCTGACCTGATGAGCAAAGAAATGTTGCAAGAGGACCCATAGAGCCTCCATTGAGGAGGTCGTATTATGCTTGAATCAATTAATTAATACAAACATTTTTTTAATAAAAAAAATTGAACGACCTTTCTTTAATCAATCAAAAAAAGGTCGTTTAATTATCACACGAATACTTACCTAACTTTTAAAGCGTTAGGTTTTTTTCTACGCGATCTCTAAATTTAATTCCTGGTCTAAAGGTAACAACCCGACGAGCAGAGATATCTACACTTTCACCCGTTTTTGGATTTCGACCCGGTCGTGAATTTTTATCACGAATAGTGAAATTACCAAACCCAGATAATTTAACAGGTTCCCCTTTTTCTAAAGCCACTCGTATCTCTTCAAAAAAAAGTTCAACAAGGACTTTAGCTTCTTGACGATCAATATTAAATTTATCGGCAAGACGATCTGCAATATCAGCTTTAGTTAATGTCATAATTATTATTCTCTTAATAGGGCTTTGAAACGAATTTGTAAAGCAGTAACACACCTGCTTACAATGTTTGTTATATCTTCTTCTTCAAGTGTACGTGATTTGTCTTGTAAAATCAAACTGATAGCAAGGCTTTTTTCATCATCCTTAATGTTATCGCCTTGATAAACATCAAACAGATTAACTTTGATAAGTTGCTCACCACCAGCCTTTTTACACTCAGAAATAATATCTGCTGCTGGAATTGTATTTGAAACGACAATAGCAATATCTCGTTTATTTGACGGATATTTTGATACGTCCTGAGCCGACGGTACCTTTTTGTTATTAATTTTAGCTAAATTTATTTCAAAAACAAGCGTTTTACCATTTAAAGATAATTTTTTTTCAATTTCTGGATGCAAAACACCTAAATAACCAATAATTTCATCATTTACAAAAATAGCGGCACTTTGTCCTGGATGTAAAGCAGACAAATTAGATTTTTCATAGCGTACGTCTTGAGCACATCCTAGAATCGAAAATATTGACTCAATATCCCCTTTTAGATCATAAAAATCAACAGCTTTTTTAGGTAATGTCCAATGTTCTTCATATAAATTACCCGTAATTACACCCGATAACATTTGTTCCTGACGAACACCAAATTCACTTTTATCGTCTGGAATAAAGCGTAAGCCAGTTTCAAACAATCTAATTCTTGATTGTTGTCGGTTTTGATTATATAACACTGCGCCTAATAATCCAGTCCATAGTGATAAACGCATAACTGACATTTCACTTGAAATAGGATTAGGTAAGTGAATTTGGTTTAAATTGGGATGCAAAATTTGTTGTACTTTTGGATCAACAAAACTGTAAGTTACAGCTTCTTGATAACCTTTATCAACTAATAAATCTTTTATTCTAGCTAATGAAATTTGACCTTCTGGTTTTGGCTGCATGACAGACTCAATGTTTAGGTTGGCGTTTGGAATATTGTTATATCCATAAATACGCGCCACTTCCTCAACGAGATCTTCTTCTATCTGTATATCAAAACGCCAACTTGGTGCTTCAACTGACCAAATTTCATTTTTATAATTAACTTTACATCCAAGTCTTTCTAAAATATCAGTGATTTTTTGTGTATCAATTGTATAACCAATTATGCTATCAATTTTATTACGGCGTAGTTGTATGTTAGC
This sequence comes from Gilliamella sp. B2717, assembly GCF_026536675.1. NCBI lineage: Bacteria > Pseudomonadati > Pseudomonadota > Gammaproteobacteria > Orbales > Orbaceae > Gilliamella > Gilliamella sp. B2717. Next base: position 100,853 of record NZ_JAFNNQ010000019.1, read on the forward strand.
TGATTTTGGCAATTCAGTTGAACTGGTTTTGTCAACAATCGGTCCGACCTCACCGCCACAAATATCGAGGATAAGTTGTGTTGCTCTTTCCATCGCAATGCTTTGTAAAGCTGGATCAACTCCTCTTTCATACCGATGAGACGCTTCAGTATGCAGACCATATTCACGAGCTTTCCCGGTAATAGCTAATGGTGCAAAGAAGGCCGATTCAAGAAAAATATCTTTCGTCGATTGAGTCACACCAGATTTTTCTCCGCCCATGATACCGGCTAAGGCAAGTATTTTATCATGATCCGCAATAACTAAAGTTTGATCATTCAATTCAGTTTCATTGCCATTAAGTAAAATAACTTTTTCACTTTTTCGAGCATATCTCACAATAATGCCCTTTTCTATTTCGGCAAGATCAAATGCATGCATTGGATGACCAAGCTCTAACAAAACAAAATTTGTTATATCGACAACCGCATCAATAGACCGTATTCCACCACGACGTAATTTTTCTTTCATCCAAAGTGGGGTTAATGCGTTTACATTGATATTTTTGATAACACGCCCTAAATAACGAGGCGCAGCTTTAGGCTCATCAATTTGGATTGATAATGTATCTGAAATTGTTGCAGGCACGCTTTCAACTTGAAGTGATTTCATTGGAATATTGTTCACTGCTGAAATATCACGAGCGACACCAATGATTCCAAAACAATCAGCTCTATTTGGCGTTACACTGATGTCAATTGAAACATCGTTAAGATTCAGGTATTCACGAATATCTTGCCCTAAAGGAGCATCATCAGGTAATTCAATTATGCCATTATGATCGTCCGTTATTCCAAGTTCTGAATAAGAGCAGAGCATCCCTTCTGATGGTTCACCTCGCAATTTTGCGGCTTTAATTTTAAAATCACCGGGTAAAATTGCACCAACAGTTGCACAAGCAACAGTTAATCCTTGACGACAATTTGGAGCACCACAAACAATATCGAGTAATTCTGGTTTTCCAATATCTACTTTGGTAACTCTTAGCTTATCTGCATTTGGATGTTGCTTACATTCAACAACTTTCCCGACTACAACTCCCGAAAAGTTACCGGCCACTTCCTCAACATCATCAACTTCTAAGCCTGCCATGGTTAATTGATCGGCTAAGGTATCGCTACTTATTTCTGGATTGATCCATTCACGTAGCCAACTTTCACTAAATTTCATGTTTTGATCTCCAGAATTAATTAAATTGCTTTAAAAAACGTAAGTCATTCTCAAAGAAAGAACGTAAATCAGTGACACCGTAACGTAACATGGTTAATCTTTCGATTCCCATACCAAAGGCAAAACCACTATATACGTCTGGATCGATACCTACATTTCGTAAGACATTAGGATGTACCATTCCGCACCCTAATACTTCTAACCATTTACCATTTTTAGCTTTAATATCAACTTCGGCAGAAGGTTCGGTAAACGGAAAATAAGCGGGTCTAAAACGAATTTCCATATTATCTTCAAAAAAGCAGTGAAGAAAATCATGTAATAGCCCTTTCAAATGGGTAAAACTAATATTTTTATCAACTAATAGCCCTTCCATTTGGTGGAACATTGGTGTATGAGTTTGATCGTAATCATTACGATAAGTTCTGCCCGGTGCAATAATTCGAATTGGTGGTTTTTGATTTTCCATGGTACGAATCTGTACGGTAGAAGTTTGAGTACGTAATAAACGTTTAGCATCAAACCAAAAAGTATCATGATCTGCTCTAGCAGGATGGTGAGCAGGGATATTTAATGCATCAAAATTATGATAATCATCTTCAATTTCTGGACCTGTTTCAACAACAAACCCGAGTTCACCAAAAAACTCAACTAAACGATGAATCGTTTTGGTGACAGGATGTAGGCCACCGAGTTCAAGTGTTTTACCTGGTAAAGTGATATCAATTGTTTCATTGGCAAGCTTCGCATCAAGAGCTTGACGCTCTAAGAAACTTCGTTTTTGATTTAATAATTCGACAACTTCTTGTTTAGCATCATTAATTTTTTGACCTACAGCTGGTCGCTCTTCCGCAGGAACATCACGTAATGAAGCCATTTGTAACGTAAAATAGCCTTTTTTACCAAAATATTCCACTCGGATCTGTTCGATCATATTAATGTCATCAGCACTTTCAATAGCGGATTTGGCATTGCTTACCAGTTCAACTAATTGAGACATAAAATTCTCCTGCTTATTGTTCATTACATAAAAAAAGCCTCTTTCTGAGGCTTTTATAATTATCTTTCGTTTTTCATTTGCCTCACGAATGCATATCGTCATTAAAGCTAAAAAAGAAACGAAAAATAATTAATATCATCATTAATTCACTTTGTTAAAATAACTATTGCTATCCATAACGATAAAAGCCGAGATAACTCGGCTCTTATAAAGCAATTATAGTGCAGCTTTTGCTTTTTCGACTAATGCAGCAAATGCATTTTTGTCGAATACAGCAATATCAGCAAGAATCTTACGATCGATTTCAATTGATGCTTTCTTTAATCCATTGATGAAACGGCTATAAGAAAGACCACATTGACGAGCTGCGGCATTGATACGTACAATCCATAATTGACGGAATTGACGTTTACGTTGACGACGGTCACGATAAGCATATTGTCCAGCTTTGATTACCGCTTGGAAAGCAACACGATATACACGTGAACGAGCTCCGTAATACCCTTTTGCTTGTTTTAAAATTTTCTTGTGACGTGCACGAGCAATAACACCACGTTTAACACGAGCCATAAATAATATCCTCTAAATAATTAACCAATAAATTAAGCGTATGGAACACACGCTACAACTAAACCTAAATCACCTTTTGACACAGTTGTCAAACCACGTAAATGACGTTTACGTTTGGTTGATTTTTTAGTTAGGATATGACTCTTGTTAGCTTGCTTATGCTTGAAGCCACCAGAAGCTGTTTTTTTAAAGCGCTTTGCTGCGCCTTTTACTGTTTTAATTTTAGGCATTTTACTAATTCCTACTTCGCATTGTTAATGACAATGAAAAAATGGTGTAATTCTCAATAAAATTAAGAATTAGCTTGATGAACCATTATTTCTTCTTCGGCGCAAGCACCATGATCATTTGACGACCTTCAATCTTAGTTGGATAAGATTCAATCGTTGCCAAATCAGCTAAGTCTTCTTTAATGCGATCAAGCATTTCAGTCCCTAACTGCTGGTGAGCCATTTCACGTCCACGGAAACGTAGCGTGACTTTAGCTTTATCGCCATCTTCAAGAAAGCGTATCAGGCTGCGGAGTTTTACCTGATAGTCGCCTTCGTCTGTACCAGGTCGGAATTTAATTTCCTTAACCTGAACAACCTTTTGCTTCTTCTTCTGTTCTTTTGTTGCTTTACTTTTTTCATAGAGGAACTTGCCATAATCCATAATTCGACAAACAGGTGGTTCTGCATTAGGGCTTATTTCAACTAAATCTAAAGCAGCTTCTTCAGCTTGTTTTAAAGCTTCATCCAAGCTAACAATACCGAGCTGTTCACTATCGACGCCGGTTAATCTCACCTCGCGAGCAGTAATTTCATCATTGATTTTATGCGCACGTGTTGACTGAATTCGTTTACTGACTTTAATATCTCATTCCTCCAAATTAATTTATCTTTAATTCATCTGTTCTAATGAACGACTATGAATTTCGTTAAGCAACAATTCTATAACATGTTTCACTTCAAAGCTACCAAGATCTTTACCTTGACGCGTTCGAACTGATATTTTACCTGATTCCATCTCTTTGTCACCACAGACAAACATATAAGGAACACGTTTTAGAGTATGCTCGCGGATTTTAAACCCAATTTTCTCATTTCTCAAGTCTGCTTTTGCTCTAATTCCAACTTTTTGCAGTTTCTCGGTCAATTGTTTAGCATATTCAGCTTGATTATCGGTAATATTGATAACTGCAACTTGCAATGGTGCTAACCAAGTAGGGAAGAATCCCGCACAGTTTTCTGTCAAAATTCCCATAAAACGTTCCATTGATCCTAAAATTGCGCGGTGAATCATGACAGGAACATGACGCTCATTATCTTCACCCACGTAAGTTGCATCTAAACGCTCTGGTAACATAAAGTCAAGCTGAACTGTTCCGCATTGCCATGCACGACCTAAACAATCGTGTAAAGTAAATTCGATTTTTGGTCCGTAGAAAGCACCTTCACCCGGTAAATATTCAAATTCTATGCCATTTTCAGTTAAACACTCAGCTAAGTCTTTTTCTGCTAAATCCCATGTTTCATCTTTACCAATTCGTTTTTCCGGACGAGTTGATAATTTTACAGTTATGTCTGTAAAGCCAAAAGTACTATAAGTATCATAAACCATTTTGATACAGCTATTTACTTCACTACGAATTTGACTTTCTGTACAGAAGATATGGGCATCATCTTGGGTAAAACCACGAACACGCATTAAACCATGTAAAGATCCAGAAGGTTCATTACGATGACAACTACCAAATTCAGCCATACGTAATGGTAAATCACGATAAGATTTTAAACCTTGATTAAAAATTTGAACATGTCCCGGACAGTTCATTGGTTTAATACAGTATTCTCGATTTTCAGAAGAGGTAACAAACATTAATTCTTTATAGTTACCCCAATGTCCTGTCTTTTCCCATAAAACACGATCCATCATAAAAGGGCCTTTCACTTCTTGATAATCGTATTCTTTTAATTTGGTACGAACAAATACTTCAAGCTCACGGAAAATAATCCAACCGTCATTATGCCAAAACACCATTCCTGGCGCTTCTTCTTGCATATGGTAAAGATCAAGCTGTTTACCGATTTTACGATGATCCCGTTTAGCTGCTTCTTCTAAAAATTGCAGATAACTATCTAATTGTTTTTTATCTGCCCAAGCTGTGCCATAAATGCGTTGTAACATTTTATTATCACTGTTACCACGCCAATAAGCGCCAGCAACTTTTTGTAATTTAAAATGGTGGCAAAAACGCATATTAGGAACATGAGGACCACGACACATGTCAATATACTCTTCATGATGATAAAGTGCTGGCGTTGAATCTTTCGGAATATTTTCATCCAAGATTGCAATTTTATAAGGTTCACGTCGTTCCCAAAAAACTTCTCTTGCTCGTTCCCAGCTCACCACTTCTTTTTTTACTTCATAATCTTTTTTAGCCAATTCATGCATACGTTTTTCTAATGCATCAAGATCTTCCTGAGTTAAAGAGTGATCTAGATCGACGTCATAATAGAAGCCATTATCAATTGTGGGACCGATTGCCATTTGCGTATTTGGCCAAAGTTGTTTTATTGCATGACCTAACAAGTGAGCACATGAGTGACGAATTATTTCAAGTCCATCTTCATCTTTTGATGTGATAATCGCTAGAGTTGAATCATGCTCGATCAAATCACAAGCATCTTTACGTTCACCATTAACTCGCCCAGCAATACACGCTTTGGCAAGGCCTGCTCCGATACTTTGAGCAACTTCTAAAACACTAACAGGCTTATCAAATTGACGTTGACTTCCGTCAGGAAGAGTAATAATTGGCATATAAAATCCTTATAACAGTGGTGCGCCACACGAAAGCGCACATGCGTACATAAAAAATTGACCGTGTATAATACCATTTATGTGCTATTTTTCAAATAGACATATGCTTTATCTTGTCACTGTTTTATCAACTCATTATGAGAACAATAATAATTGATTAACTCAATTAAAAATAAGTTACTTTGTAGAGTGATTAAAGTTTATAATTTTCTGCCTATAAATGAAAAATTTGATTGTGAAAAATGATGAAAATATGGATTGATGCTGATGCCTGCCCTAACCCTATTAAAGAAATCCTATATCGGGTAGCGAATCGTAAATCAATAATTATAACTTTAGTTGCAAACCAATGGTTAACTATTCCCACGTCTCCGTTTATAAAAAGATTACAGGTAGTAAATGGCTTTGATGAAGCTGATAATAAAATAGTTGAATTAGTTGAAAAAAATGATTTAGTAATCACGTCTGATATTCCATTAGCCTCTGATGTGCTTCATAAAGGGGCTTTTGTGCTAACACCACGAGGTGAACCTTTCACATTAGAAACCATAAAAGAGCGACTTGTGATGCGAGACTTTATGGAAACAATGCGGGCTAGTGGTATACAATCTAAAGGACCTTCTGCATTTTCAAACAAGGATAGAGAAAAATTTGCCAATCAACTTGATAAATTAGTTTGTGAATTATCAAAAGAAGGGTAATCATTTTTTATAGTGCATAATTCTTAAATTTTCAGAAACAGCTCTCTACTTTTGAATGGTTTTGAACCAACATAAGGCTTTAATGCCATTCGAGTAAACCGTTTAGCCGCTTTTAATGTATCCTCATCACAAAATTGACGATAACCTAATGCCAATACTTCTTTACCCGTAAAGCTGGTACTATTTTCAAGTAAACTACTGATAAAACCCTTTTCTGACTGATATTGATAATACATCGATTCGATAATTTCATCCCCCGTTGCACTACAATGAAAAAAATCAATGTGATAGCCTAAACTTTCTAATAATGCTAATTCAAATGAACGTAACACATTTTCAGCCGGAACTAGCTGCGCTAATTGTTGCAAGCTTTTAAGATAGTGTTCAAAAAGTGTAGGTACGCCAACTTCGGGAACTAAAACTCGATGCAATAACTCATTCAAATAAAAAGCACTATATAACGATACAGAAAAAAGCGGCAACGTTAGCGCTATACCTTCAACTTGTCGTAAAGTTTTTATTTCACCCATACCAGAATATTGAACAATAATGGGGGTAAAAGGTTGTAAAATGCCCTTCAATGAAGATTTTTTACGTCTAGCCCCTTTGGCTAACACCGTTATTTTCCCTGCATTTTCAACAAATAAATCGACTAATAGACTTGTTTCACTATAAGTACGAGTATGTAAGACAAATGCCCTTTGCCAATTTTCCATTTAAAATGCCTTTTATCATATAACTATAATTTTGATTAAAAAGAGTGCTTGATTAAAAAATGAATAATTTTTTTAAATTTTCAACTGAAATTAAACTAAATTTCCGATATAATCAATAGCTAACTAATGAGATGATTATAGGATAACTAATAGAAAACCATGGAACTTTTTTCAACAATATTACTTATAGTGCTAATTGTATCACTTTCAGGTGTGGTAATAAAATTACTACCATTCCAAATTCCGTTACCACTTATGCAAATACTACTGGGTTGTGTTTTAGCAGCTTTTGGTATTTATGTAAAATTTGACCCTGAACTATTTCTGGTATTGTTCATACCTCCATTGCTTTTTGCAGATGGACGAAAAACATCAGTCAAAGACTTTGTACATAATGCCAGAGAAATTGTTGGATTAGCACTCGTTCTTGTCGTTATTTCTATAATTGCATTAGGTTACCTTCTAAATTGGATGTTACCAAAAGTTGAATTAGCTGCCGCACTCGCGTTAGCTGCAGTACTATCACCTACCGATGCCGTTGCACTAGGTGGAATAGTCGGTAAAGGGCGTATAGAAAAAGAAAAAATGGAGATTATTGAAGGCGAAGCTTTAATGAATGATGCATCTGGTCTGGTATCATTAAAATTTGCTATTGCAATTGCAACGGGCTTGCTTGAATTTAATTTATTACAAATTAGTCTTTCTTTCTTTGTTGTCGCTCTTGGTGGCTTAGCTGTTGGTGTTTTATTTACTTGGTTATATGCACGTATTTTACGTTTAATTAATAAATTAACCCACAATGATCCCGCCATCCAAATTGTTTTACTATTCTTACTTCCTTTTGCTGCCTATATCCTTGCTGAAGAATGTCACTGTTCAGGGATTTTAGCCGCTGTGAGTGCTGGTATGACTGTTAACCATTCTGGTATGATGCGCAACGCCCCTTTGACCGCTCGTTTACAATCAGATAGTACATGGTCGATGTTAACATTCGTATTCAATGGATTTGTCTTTATTTTATTAGGTATTCAATTACCAAGTATTTTAAATAATACTTTTGCTGAAAACCAAACAGACTCCTCTATTGAAGTATGGCAATTATGCTTTATTGTCGTGTTTGTATTTATCGTATTAATGGGAACACGATTTGCTTGGTTATGGGCTATGAAACATATGCCTACTTTACCATTTGGAACAAAACGTCCACTTGCATTCCGTTCTTATACTACACGCGATCTTTGGATTTCCACTTTTGCTGGTGTTCGCGGAGCTATTACCCTAGCGGGTGTATTATCTATTCCAATGACAATTGGTGGTCGTTATCAACTTGTTTTTATCGCAGCTGGCATTATTTTAATTTCATTAATTACTGCGGTTATCGTCTTACCTATTTTATTACGAGGTAGTGTTATTTTAGATAACTCTCAACAAGATAATGAAATTTTGACAGTTAAGGGGCAAATGGCGGAAGAAGCTATTGTGAGTCTTGAAAAAATGCAAAACAATTTACTTCAAGAAACGTCTGAAGCGGGCTTAGATCAAGAAATAATACATGAAGTTGGTTCACGTGTTATCGGTTCTTTAAGACGTCGAACAGGATTAAAAGATTTAGAACAAAAAGCGATGGAAGCTGAAAATCTTGAAAGACGTATGCGTCTTGTGGCAATCGGTGCAGAACGCACAGCTTTACTACAAATGAAAGTTCGTAATGAAGTGAGTGAAGAAACATTTGAACATTTAAATACTGACCTCGATATTTATGAAAAAATGATATCTGGAGATTCATAAATGATAACAAACAAACATCAGTTTTTAGGCCATATTCATTCACAGTTTGTTGACAAAGCCCCTCATGTTTTGGGGCTAACTTTACGTTGTATTCCGTTTAATTTGAAAAAACAGGCAATTGAACAACTATTACAACTACAATTTAAACATTCTTTAGAAGATGGTGATCTCGTTTTTTTAGAAAATCGTTGGTTAAAAATTGAAGTTACCGATCTTCAACTTACTTGGTTTGTTAGCTTAATTGATAATAAACTCGTAGTGAGTCGAGAGGAAATTGCTGATGTAAGTTTTATTGGTAATGCAAACGATCTGATTATGATAGCAACTCGGCGCCAAGATCCAGACACCCTATTCTTCCAACGGCGACTAATCGTCGAAGGTGATACAGAATTAGGACTGTATGTAAAAAATCTAATGGATTCCATTGAACTTGATTCAATGCCTAAACTTTTAAGGCTGACCCTTGAAAAAATGGCCAACATTATAGAATCTGCGCCGAAAAATACATTTTAAACTAATAACAGCTATGGGGGATTATATTTCCCCCTTTTTTATTGATTATATCATCCCCCTATCTTACTTTTTCTTACCTATACTATTAATAAAACAGGTATGAATTCTCTAGAAAAGATTGTTTAAATTGCCTATTTATCTGTTACTTAAAAAAATATTATCATCATATTGTGATTAAAATCACAATGTGGCAAAAACTTGATTTTCCTATCTGGTTCATTGTGGCTTAATGAATATTCCTTATCTTTATGGTGCATATAGAAAATGGAGAAAAATTATGCTCAAAAGAAAGACTAAATTCTTCATGTTTGTTTTTTTGACAATACCTTTTTTTGGGCATTGTTTAGGTTTTCATAACAAAAAAGAGTCGGATTATATGATTGAACATTTCAAATTTAATAATGGAAAAACTGAAAGTATAAAAATACATTACACTACTCTTGGCAATCCTGACAACAAACCAATTTTAATATTGCATGGTACAACTGGAAGTGGTAGCGCAATGTTAAATAATAGCTTTGGTCATGCATTGTTTGATAAAGGAATGCCATTAGATGCTGAAAAATATTTTATTATCCTCCCCGACGCAATAGGCACGGGTAAATCGTCTAAACCTTCTGACGGTTTAAAAGGCGATTTTCCTCATTATGATTATACCGATATGGTTAATGCTCAATATCAACTATTAAAAAATAAGCTAAATATTGAGCATATAGCATTAATCATCGGTAACTCAATGGGAGGAATGAATACATGGAAATGGGTAACGATGTATCCTGATTATATGACAGCCGCTATTCCTATGGCTGCTACCCCTGCGCCAATGTCCAGCCGTAACTGGATTATGTGTAAAATGGTTATCAATGCTATCAAAGATGATCCCGACTGGAACAAAGGTTTTTATACCAAACAACCCGAACAGTTTCAATTAGTCTATAATTACTACAATATCGCAACTAATGGCGGTGACATTGCATGGCAAAAGCAAGCATATAATACGGAAGAAACAGAAAAAATATTAAAAGATAAATTAAACGAACGTGTTACGATGGATACTAACGATTTTTTATATCAATGGGATGCGGCAAGAAATTATGATCCAACCAAAGATTTAAATAAAATCAAAGCACGAATTTTAGCTATCAACTCTGAGGATGATGAAAGAAATCCAGCTTCGACCGATTTAATGGAAAAAGCCATACAGAAGATTCCCAATGCAAAGTACTACTTGATTCCAGCTTCTGAAAAAACTACCGGACATGGCACAACAATGATAGCGGACTTATGGAAAGCCCAATTGATTCTTTTTCTAGAAGAGAATAATTTAAATTAATAGTTGATATTATTTACTCATGAAGTGAATAAATACGCTTAACTATTCACTTCTTTCTTATTAAAAAACTCACAATTAACTAACCTAATATTATAAATAATATAACCATTTTTTAAACTTGTAATCTTTCTAATTTTTATCCGTGGATATTAAACGAATAAAGCCATTTGTTTCAACAAAAATTACTTACTTATATGGCAAAATAAATACGTTTAAATAATTTAAATTAAGTAAAATATTGTATAATTTAGGTAAGTGACAGATCAAAAATCATCAAGAGTAAAACGATAAAATGAAAAATAACGCCAAACAACCTACTTTTTACTTTCACGATTATGAAACATTTGGTATTAATCCAGCTCTTGATAGACCCGCTCAATTTGCGGGTGTTCGAACTGATGTTGATCTCAATATTATTGAAGAGCCTTTAGTTATATATTGTAAGCTAGCACCAGACTATCTACCTAATCCTGAAGCGGTTCTCATTACGGGTATTACTCCACAACAAGCAAATCAAAAAGGAGTGAATGAAGCTCAATTTACCAAATTAATTCATCAAGCATTTAGTGAACCCAATACTTGCATTTTAGGTTATAATAACATTCGTTTCGATGATGAAGTGACCCGCAATATCCTTTACCGTAATTTTTACGACCCATACGCCTACTGTTGGCAAAATGGTAATTCAAGATGGGATCTTCTTGATGTAGTAAGAGCGTGTTATGCCTTACGACCTGAAGGTATTCATTGGCCAACCAACGATTCGGTTTATCCCAGTTTTCGGTTAGAACATTTAACCAAAGCAAATAATATTACGCATGAACATGCTCATGACGCAATGTCAGATGTGTATGCCACTATCGCCATTGCAAAATTAATTAAAGAAAAACAACCTAAATTATTTAACTATTTTTTTACATTGCGCAATAAAAATAAAGTTGCCGAACTTATTGATATAATCAATATGACCCCTCTGGTACATGTTTCGGGTATGCTGGGTAGTTATCGAGGAAATATGTCATTAGTATGCCCTATCGCTTGGCATCCGCTACAAAATAATGCCGTCATAGTTTGTGATCTCACTGGCGATATTGATTCAATTATTGATTTACCAGTAAATATAATACGCGAAAAACTTTATACAAAAACGGAAGATCTTGAACTTGATGAATCTCGCATTCCATTAAAACTCGTCCATATTAACAAATGCCCTATCCTTGCACCGATAAAAACTTTACTACCTGAAAATGCTAAACGATTTTCAATTAATATTGAAGAATGCTTAAACAAACAACAAAAGCTATTACAAAATCAAATTTTGTTGCAAGATAAAATGCGAGAATTATTTAGCTTAAGTCATGATTATCCGGCTAATACGGATGTAGATGCACAAATATATAATGGATTTTTGAGTAATCAGGATAAACTATATTGTGAAACAGTACAAACAACGCCAGTACAGTTATTAGATAGTTTATCTCTGAAATTTGAAGACCCTCGCTTAAGTACACTTTTTTTTCGATACAAAGCTCGAAACTTTCCTCAAATCCTAACTCATCACGAACAGATGATTTGGCAAGATTATTGTCGTGATAAACTAAATACGCCTAAGATTCAAGATTACATTTTAACTTTAGAATTACTTGCTGAAACTTATGTTCAACAACCCGAAAAATTAGCTTTGATAAAACAGCTTTATCATTACTGCCATTATTTAGTTGGATAATTAAAATTGAGGGGCGTATTATAGACGCCAAATAAAGCAGTCTGTTATCAACAATCAAACAAGTTATTAAATTTTAGACTATGAAACATTTTTTAGCTAAACACGCCACAATCAAACATCGATTATATTCTTTATACTATTCGTTGTTTAGTTATGGTCGCGGTTTATTAATTTTAACGTTAAGTCTTTGGGTGGGTAATTTCATCTCTCAGCTCTTACCCATCATGATTCCTGGTAGTATTATCGGTCTTTTAACCCTATTCTTTTTATTAGCTTTTCAAATTATCCCTACTCGTTGGATAAAAAATAGCTGCAATTTATTTATGCGTTATATGACATTACTATTTATTCCTGCTGCAATGGGGATAATGGATAATTACACATTGCTATTAAATAATTGGTTACCCATCATTTTTGGAAGTATTGGTAGTTCACTGTTGGTATTACTATTAACAGCTTGGTTGACAGAAAAACTTCATAAAAAAACAGCCAAAAATTTCGATTTATCAGATAATAATAAGGAAAAACCACTATGATCTGGATGTTACCTTTAACTGTTTGTGTATTTCTGATTATTCGAAAAATTGCTTTTAAAATTAAAACACCATTATTTAATCCGTTAGTGATTTCGGTGATAGTGCTTATTCCAATTATGATAATAAGTCAAACCAGTTATTCAGAATATGTTAGTAATGTCGATATTATAAATAAATTATTACCTTATTCTGTTGTCGCTTTAGCCTTTCCGCTCTACGAACTCATTCCACAAATTAAAGCCCGTTGGAAGTCAATTATCATTATCACCTTTAGCGCGTCAATTGCTTCAATGATAACTGGCGTCAGTATTGTATTTTGGTTAGGAGGAAATACCGAAATAGCTGCGTCGGTTTTACCAAAGTCAGTCACTACGGCTATTGCTGTGACGATTGCCAACAACGAAGGCGGTGTTCCGTCAATCGCAGCCCTTTGTGTTATATTGGTTGGCACATTAGGGGGAATTTTTGGTCATCAAATATTAAATATAGCAAAAATAAAATCCGCTTCTGCTAGAGGATTATCAATAGGTGCAGTCTCACACGCAGTTGGTACTGCTCGATGTATAGAAGTTGATTATAATGAAGGCGCATATAGTTCTTTATCATTAGTATTATGTGGTATAATGACGTCTTTAATAGCTCCATTTTTATTTCCAATTTTAGTCTTTATTTTTAACTGGTTCTAACATGAAATTAAAAAAAATAATTAAAAATTTATTTAGTCTTTGCTTCTTACTCATATGTGTAATTGCTGGCTTGGATTATTGGATAAGCTATGAAACCGCACCTTATATATACCACGATGTAAATAAACTACCCTATCAAAACGTAGGTGTAGTACTTGGTACCTCCAAATATGTTCGAGGTGGTGGTAAAAATGTTTTTTATCAAAATCGAATTAATGGCGCAATATCCCTTTATAATCAGCATAAAGTCGATTATCTATTACTCAGTGGTGATGGTGAAGATTCTTTTCAAAGCTACAATGAACCCGTCACGATGAAAAAAGATTTAATTAAAGCGGGAATCCCTAGCGATGCAATCGTATTAGATTATGCCGGATTTAGAACATTGGATTCAGTTGTCAGAGCCAACAAAGTTTTTGACGCTAAAAGTTTTACAATTATTACGCAAGAATTTCATTGTGAACGAGCAATATTTATTGCATTAGCCCAGAACATTCAAGCACAATGTTTTGCTGTTCCTGCACCAGATAGTATGAAATTAGTCAGAATTCGTGAAACATTAGCTCGTGTTAGTGCCTTCATCGATCTCTATATTTTGAATAAAGAACCTAAATATTTGGGTCCTGTAATTCCTATCATATCTGAAAAATAATTAATTTTTAAATTTGAACATCATTAAATTTTCAAATTTTATCATAAAGATAAATACTAGATTCATTTAGAATACTATTTGTCTCATATTTTAGATTGCATTTTTATGCAAAAAAAAGTAATATTTAGTCAATTTTTTTAATTTAGCCAACATTTATAATGAATATTGAATTAAGCCATATTAACTGTTTTTATGGTACTCATCATGCATTGAAAGATGTTTCACTTAGTTATCCTCTAGGTGAAACTATTGTATTATTAGGTCAAAGTGGCGCAGGAAAAAGCTCTTTACTAAAAGTATTTAATTTACTTGAAATACCAACATCAGGTGAAATGACAATAGCTAATTCCCATTTTGATTTTTCCAAAAAAATCAGTGATACCACTATCAGACAATTACGTAAAAATGTGGGTATGGTTTTCCAAAACTATAATTTATGGCCCCATTTAACGGTGCTTGAAAACTTGATTGAAGCACCTTGCCAAGTACTAAATTTATCTAAAAAAGAAGCGACTGATAAAGCAATGTTGATATTACAACGTTTGCAAATTGACGAAATGGCAAATCGCTATCCTCTGCACCTTTCGGGTGGTCAACAGCAACGAGTAGCAATTGCCAGAGCATTGATGATGGAGCCACAAATTTTGTTGTTTGATGAACCTACAGCAGCATTAGATCCGGCTATTACATCACAAGTTGCTGAAATTATTAACGAACTTTCGCAAACAGGAATAACGCAGATTATTGTAACTCATGAAGTCGATTTTGCTCGTAAAGTCGCTTCACAAGTGATTTATATGGAACACGGTAAAATTATTGAGCAAGGACAATTAGAATGTTTTGCTCATCCTAAAACCGAAGAATTTAAAGCTTATTTATCACATTAATGATTATAAAATTGGGTGGAGATATGAAAAAAACTTTATTTGCTATTTTGCTTGCCAGCGTTGCATTGACGTCTCAAGCATCTGAAAATTTAACTATCGGTACAGAAGCCACTTATGCACCATTCGAATTCACCAATGACAAAAACGAAATTGTCGGGTTTGATATTGATGTGATCAACAAAATCTGTGAAGAAATTAACGCTTCTTGTAAAATTGTTAATCAATCTTTTGATGGATTAATTCCTAGTTTAAAAACGCGTCGAATTGATGCAGCAATTGCTGGGATAGACATCACGCCTGAACGTCAAAAACAAGTTGATTTTACAAAGATTTATTACGATGATAGCTCAATTCAATTTATTACATTGAAAGACACTTTAACAGATTTGGAACAACTAAAAGGTAAACGAATTGGTATTCAAAAAGGGACAACCTATTTGAAATATTTAAATGAAAAATATCCTGACGTGAAACCTGTTAGTTATGATAGCTATCAGTATGCGTTTTTAGATTTAAAAGCTAAACGAATCGATGCGATTGTAGCCAGTTCTTTAGTCGCGGGTGATTGGTTAAGTAAGGAAACAGATATTGTTGCTTTAGGTGATAAAATTACCGATCATGATTTTTTTGGAGAAGGTTTAGGCATTGCCTTACGTAAAGGCAATGATCAGTTAAGAGAACAGTTTAATCAAGCACTTGATAAATTAAAATCAAATGGTGAACTTGACGCCATCTATAAAAAATGGTTTAACAAATAGCTAATAAACTATCAAATTTGATATTATTGTGATCTCGCCGCTTAAAATGCGGCGAATTTATTTTTTAATTTAAATACGGTTTTTTTATGTCAGACTTTTTAGCATATGCAATGAACTGGATAATGTCCTTAATGGACGGTTTTATCGTGCCTTTAACAAAAGCAACATCCATCACATTGTCATTAGCTTTTGTATCAATGATTGTTGGTATAGTTTTTGCTTTTATTTTCACAATTCTAGAATCCGTTCCATTTAAACCTGTTGCATGGCTAATGTCTTTAATTAGCCTTACGATTCGAGCACTACCTGAATTATTAATTGTCGTTGCAATCTATAATGGTTTACCATTTCTTTTAATGGCACTAGATGATGGATTTGATATGTCATTGATATTTACCTCAGTTCATATCCAAATGCATATTGCCAATACTCAGCCCGATCCGTTTTTATGTGGTGTCATTGCATTATCGCTACTTTATGCAGTTTATGCATCCCAAACGCTCAGAGGTGCATTTAAAGCTATACCAAGTGGACAAAAACAGGCTGCTCAAGTGCTTGGTTTAAGTAAATTTAGAACTTTCTTTCGTATTATCATACCACAAATGTGGCGCCATGCTATACCAGGATTAAGTAATCAATGGTTGATATTATTAAAAGATACCGCACTAGTCTCAGCCATTGCAATCAATGATCTAATGATGCAAACCAAAACGATTATTGCACGAACTAATCAACCATTTCTATGGTATGCGATCGCAATGGTAATCTATTTGATTATTTCAATCTTAAGTCAAAAAGTGATTGAACGAATCGAAAAACGTGCAACTTATTTTGAACAACCCTCTTCTGCCAAAAGTTTGTAAGGTTAAATTATGTCTGATAATTTTGTTTATTATCTTAAAATCATCCTACAAGGTCTTCCTGACACGTTAAGTCTGGGAATTTTAGGTATCTTAACTGCGGGGCTTTTGGCTATCGTTTTTTCATGCTTATTATCACTTAATCATTTTGTATTAACAAAGGTAATACGTACTTATATTATTATCTTTACGGGGTCTCCCCTATTAGTTCAGTTATTTTTAATTTATTATGGCCCCTCACAGTTCGCTGACTTTTTAAGTCAATTTCCGCGATTTTATGATCTCATATCTTCGCCTTGGTTTTGTGCTTATTTAGCTTTAACGCTAAATAGTGCGGCGTATACCACACAAATTTTTTATGGTGCTTTAAAATCTGTTCCACAAGGACAATGGCAAGCTTGTGAGGCTCTTGGTATGAATAAACGACAAACCTTAAAAATTGTCATGCCTTATGCTTTAAAACGAGCCTTGTCCACCTATTCCAATGAAGTCGTTTTTGTTGTAAAAGGCACCGCCCTAGCCTCGATGATTCCGGTAATGGATATTATGGGGTATAGTAATCAGCTTAATGGTGATTATTACGATTTTTCAATATTTATTGTTGCAGGATTCGTTTACCTCTTGATAAATGGATTATTAAGCACCATTATGAGGATAATAGAGAAAAAAGCCCTCACATTTGAAAACTAATATGAGCCAATTTGATTCAACATCTTTTTTAAAAACAGTCCCACATAAACCGGGCATTTATCAGATGTTTAATGATAAAGAGACGATTATTTATGTGGGTAAAGCTAAAGATCTGAATAACCGACTAAAAAGCTATTTTAATAGTAGTAAAAAAACACTGAAAACGGATATGTTAGTTAGCCATATCCATCGTATTGAATTTACGATTACAAATACCGAAACCGAAGCCCTACTATTAGAACAGACTTACATTAAAAAACATCAACCACGTTATAATGTTCTTTTAAAAGATGATAAAAGCTATCCTTTTATTAAATTAAGTAAAGAAAGACATCCACAATTATCACTTTATCGTGGGGCGATTAATCGCAAAAAAGATGAGTTTTTTGGTCCTTATCCTAGTGGATATGCAGTTAAACAGATTTTAGCGCTATTACAAAAAACGTTTCCGATTAGACAGTGCTTGAACACCACCTATCGGAACAGAACTCGCCCCTGCCTGCAATATCAGATTAAACGCTGTTTAGGACCTTGTGTGCCGGGATTAGTGAGTGATGAAGATTATAACGAACAAGTTAATTATGTGAGATTATTTTTATCAGGACAATCCGATCAGATCTTACAAAAAATCACTGAAGATATGCTAAAAGCAAGTAATGAACTCAATTTTGAAAAAGCAGCAGCATTACGTGATCAGTTACAAGCCATTAAACATATCAACGAAAAACAAGCCATTTACAACAATAATGATAATTTAGATGTTATTGGCTTCCACTACGAGTTTGGTATAGCTTGTATTTATGTCTTATTTATCCGAAATGGACAAACCTTTGGGCATCGTTCTTATTTTCCTAAAGTACCATCAAATACTGAATTGGAAGAAGTAATAGAAACCTTTTTAGGGCAATTTTATTTGCAAGGCAACCAAAATCGTAATATTCCGAAAAAGATCCTACTCAATTTTTCGTTGTCGGATAAACAACCCATGGAAGAGACACTGTCACTTATTGCTGAGCATCAAGTCAAATTGGTTGATGAGCCCAAAGGCGATAATTTAAAGTTACTCAATATTGCAACCGTCAATGCGCAAACTGAAGTGAAGAATAAATTATTAACCAATTCGACAAATAAACAACGTTACGATGCACTTAAAACCTTTTTGGGCATTGATAAAATCAATCGTATGGAATGTTTTGATATCAGTCATTTCATGGGAAAAAACACAATAGCCTCTTGCGTTGTCTTTGATGATAAAGGTCCGGTAAAATCGGAATTTCGCCGCTACAATATTACGGGTATTACACCGGGGGATGACTATGCAGCAATGGAGCAAGTATTAACAAGACGTTACAATAAAAAAGATCTGCCTGATGAAAAAATACCTGATGTTATTTTTATTGACGGTGGTAAAGGACAGTTAAACCAAGCTTTACAAGTATTTGAAGGGCTCAATGTCAATTGGGACAAACATCACCCTATTTTAGTGGGGGTGGCAAAAGGTGCTGAGCGAAAAGAAGGTCTTGAAACATTATTTTTTGAAGCGCATGGAACCGGACATTATCTTGATGACCATTCGCCTGCTTTATTACTTATCCAACAAATTCGTAATGCATCGCACGATCATGCCATTGTGGGGCAACGAAAAAAAGGGGTAAAACAACTCACCGATAGTGCTTTAGAACACATTGAAGGAATTGGTTCAAAAAGACGGCAAGCATTACTTAAACACTTTGGTGGTCTAAGAGAATTAAAAAATGCCAGTATTGATGAAATAGCCCAAGTGCAAGGAATATCTAAATCGTTAGCTGAAAAAATTTATTTAAATTTACAACAATAACACATTGAAAAATTATGATATTTCAGGCAACATAAGCATTAAGAAACCCCGTTTTTTTAATTTTTGTTAATCTATTGATTAATTAAACAAAAAAAGAGCTTATGTCACATGAAAATCAATCTTCCTACTTTATTAACGTTATTTCGAGTTATTTTAATTCCTTTTTTTGTGCTGGCTTTTTACTTATTTCCAACTGAATGGTCTGGTTTTTTTTCGGCATTAATTTTTCTAATTGCTGCAATAACCGATGTGTTTGATGGTTATTTAGCTAGACGTTTAGGACAAACGACCAAGTTTGGGGCGTTTCTAGATCCAGTTGCAGATAAAATTATTGTCACAATAGCCCTAATTCTGATCACTCAATATTATCAAGCATGGTGGATTTCTATTGCGGCTATAATTATCATTTCACGTGAAATCATTATCTCTGCTTTGCGTGAATGGATGGCTGAGGTTGGAAAACGGAGTAATGTTGCGGTTTCATCTATAGGCAAGTATAAAACTATCGCCCAAATGACAGCCCTAACATGGCTCCTTTGGCGCCCTTGCGATATTGTAATATATGCAGGCCTTGTCGCACTATTTATTGCAACAGTTTTAACGTTAATATCAATGGTGCAATATTTATGGATTGCACAAAATGATTTTTTCGATAATAAATAGGTTTCCAAATGATCGTTTTAAGGCATAAATGATTAAAGCAATATGCCATTTTAAAACGACCTATTTTGCTGATTATTAATACAATGGTGTAATTTACATTCAGAATAAAGTTAAACATTAATCAATCAAACAATTTATCTAAAATTTCTATTGACTGAAAAGATAAGACAGGTAAAATGCACAGCATCCGAAACGCAATTACCTTTAGGTAACTAAGTTTTGAGCCCGGGTGGTGAAATCGGTAGACACAAGGGATTTAAAATCCCTCGGCCTTTTT
>NZ_JAFNNQ010000019.1:121200-145254 GCF_026536675.1 Gilliamella sp. B2717
ATCACATTCAATACAACCTATTGAAGTCAGAAGGGTTTCAATCTTGTTTAATACTTTACTTGTACTGAAATGAAATTTAAAAAATATACTTGATTAAATACAACTAAATTATTAACGTTTATTGCAAATCAAATTATCTCTTCAAACCCAATTAGATTTTCCCAAGCAAAATAAAATCCTCAATATGCTTGCATGCTCAACCACACTTTTTTCATGAAATGAATTCCTCATAAACAATGAGTGCATAATACAGTCCCCATGGTTTTAATTTCTTAAGACATTATTCTACTCAAACTTTGAAGTATCGGTAGCGCAAACACGGAGTCGATGACCATCGGGATCATTTCCTACAAATGTGTATCCAAAATCGAGCATTTGAGGTTCAAGTTCAATTTTGACGTTTAGTTCCTTCCATGTCGAATAAATCTCATCTACATCATTTTTTGTTACATCACTAAATGACAACTCAAAACCCCCATAATGATTGGGTGCCTTTGGCGTTATTTTATCGGCCTCTTGAAGCCCCAAAATAAAACCATCATTCAATAAAAACACAGCAAAGCCAGGATAAGTTTCAACAGGTGGACGCCCAAGTATTTTTGTGTAAAACTCTGTGCTAGCATCGACATCTTTGACATAAACAATAACGCTATTAGGTTTAAACATTTTTTCTTTCCTTTTAGTGATAAAAATTAGTTCAATTAATTTTAGTTATCTCTATTTTGATGTAGCATTGCTGACAACTGTATGTCATATTTAAAATTCAATCTAAATTATTTTGCAAACATAAAGCATGAAAATTAATCGTATAATTACTATCATCATGGTATTGCTTCAAAGAGAAAAAATCAGTGGTAAAGAATTAGCCGAAAAATTAAATGTATCATTGCGTACTATTTACCGAGATATACAAGTTATCGAGGGAGCGGGTATACCCATTATTACCTATCAAGGAAGTGCCGGTGGAATAAGTATTTTAAAAAATTATAAAATTAGTAAAGGTCTATTCACTAAAGAAGATGTCATTGTTTTATTAAAAGGCCTCAACTTATTATCCTCACCAGTTTTAAAAGAAAGTGAAAATTTAAGAACACTCGAGAAAATAAAGAGTTTTTTATCAGAACAAGAACTTGATGAAGTGACAAATAACTTAAATCAACTTATTGTTGATTTATCTCCTTGGTTTTCCAAACAAAATATTGATAACAAAATATCTATTATAAGACTGGCACTGAAAGAACAACTGCTTTTATCGTTTGATTATATAAGTATTAGGAATAAACAAGCGACACGTTTAATTGAGCCATATAAACTTATTTTTAAGGAAAAAGAATGGTATTTACAAGCTTTTTGTCTAACTAAAAATGACTTTCGTGTATTTAAATTGTCAAAAATGTCAAACCTTAGAGAAACTAACACTAATTTTATTAGGCAAACAACGCCTGAAGCATTTTATCTATTCCAAACGGAGATGAAAAAAAAGATTTTTAAAATAAAATTATTAATAGATGAATCGCTTTTGGAACGTATTTTAGATTTTTGTGACGAAAAAGATATTAAGAAATTAAACGAACAACAATATCTTGTAAATTTTGACTTTATTGATGATGACTACAGTTATGGCATTTTGCTGGGCTTAGGTCATCAATGTATTTGTTTAGAGCCTGAACATATACGTCACGAACTCATTGAACGAGCAGAAAAAATAATTAAATCTTATAAAAAATCGGTCAATTCATTGATGTCAAATTGTTCTATTAAATAACTTGTCATCAATGAGTTGTTATGGTAATTCAAGTCCGTGAAAGTCAATTGAGTACTACAAGAAACTAGACCGTTAGCAAAAGCAATATTGGTGTCTGTCTTTTATATATAATAAGTTATAAGGTTTATTACGTACCCCGTTTTCCGTTCCAATTTCAATATCCATAAAAATATATAAACATATCAAATTCAATAAAATTATATCAAGACTTTATACTTGTACTCTATTAACATTTACTAAAAGTATAATTAAGCCCCCTCTTTTCATTATTCAATCGGATATACCTAATTATTCCAACTAAATTCAAATAGCATTAAACAAAAACGACTTCTGAAAAAGCCAAAAGATATCGAGTTTTATACTCTTTACATTAGATCTGATAGTTAATATCATATAAGTTTTAACACGGTATAGAATAATAATTATTATCTTTTTTTGTAAAGAAACTCTAAAAATTAAGATATAGATTGTTGTCGAACGACAAACAACAAACCTAATAGTTATATAAACAGATAACTTAAAACGTTTATAATTACGGAAAAGCTTTTGGGATATGATGAGGCTTAAGGCACAGAAAACAAATTCTCGAAGCTCTAAATTATAAAAATGAATATATTTACAAAAGTAATTTGAATATTCTTCAAAAATTATTGATATCTAACCTAATAGATAACTTGCTAATTATTATAAATAATAAAGTTTATCTACTATCATAGATGTTTTTTTAAGGGAAGCGAAATAATAAGGGATAATTTATGGACAAAAATGCTCAATTTTTTGCCGGCTATTGGCGCAATTCTTTAGTGGATTCTATTTTCGCAAAAGGTGGTTTGGATAGCAAAGACATTGAACAGTTTTTAATATGTGACTCAGTGGTATTGGAAAACGGTCAAATTAGCAATGAATTCACTCAACAACTTTTTGAAAATGAGCCAGAAGATCGCAAAACTATTGAGGTCAGTTTAAGACCTAAAGTTTATCGAAATATAATTGAACATACTTTTGCCAAAAAAGATATCCCTGAGTTTGTTGTGCCAGTAGCAACCAATGCATTATTGGCAAGAAATGGCAGACTATACCCCTTGAACAATGAAACTATTATATCTCGTGATATTTTAGAGCCACTGGTAAAGGGTTCATTTTCAGTAGGTTCGGTAGACAACCTTGACCTATATTTAACCTCTAATATTGTGTCCGGTATTAATTATCGGGAAGATGAGCAAGGAAATTGTAAATTAACGGAAGAAGAATATAGCGTAGCTTGGAAAACCTATTTAAAAGATTGTGATTCACTGCTTAAAGTCATCGCTAAGGATTGGCTTGAAAGTGATAATACTTTTGAGTCATTAAATTACGGCTATATCATCAAAAAAGATGTTATCAAAAATGCAGCTATGCACATAGTTTCTTTATATGACAAGTTACGTGATTCTACAGATGACATCCCACTTTTTAGCAAATTCGCCTCAAAACATTCAACGAAGAAACAACCTTGTTTAGCTGGCAATAGTCTTTTTTCAAAACGAGTGGCTCACTCAGGTGATCAATTTCCTTTAGCAGATGCGCAACGAGATGCATTGAATCATTTTTTAAGTACTGAAAATGGTGAAATATTAGCAGTGAATGGTCCACCCGGAACAGGAAAAACAACCATGCTACTTTCTGTGGTGGCCTCAATATGGGCACAACATGCACTGGATGAAATTGAACCTCCCGTCATCGTAGCTGCTTCCACCAACAATCAAGCCGTTACTAACGTTATAGATGCGTTTGGGAAAGATTTTTCTATAGGAGAAGGCGTTTTTGCAGGTAGATGGTTACCTGATATTGCTAGCTTTGGTGCCTATTACCCTTCTCGAAGTAAATCAGAGAAAGCTGAAAAAATTTATCAAACCGAATCTTTTTTTACTCAAATTGAAACTCAACAATACTATGAAAAAGCAAAACAGCACTATATAAATTATGCGCTACAAGCCTTCCCTGAGTTAGATTTAAAAGATTGCTCTGTCAAAGACATCGTAAATAAACTCCACCAAGCATTAAAAAAAGAAGCGGATAAATTAGAAAATATTGAAAAATCATGGCAAAACTTATCCAACCTACGCCAAGAGGTAAAGCAGCTTTATGGAGATTCTCTAACAGATACAAAAAATAAATATGATCAACAGTTACAAACTGAACGAGCAACCAAAAGTCTTTGGCAAAATGTGGAAACATCTTGGCTGCAATATCTAGCTAATGAAAGCATATGGCTTTCACTATTTTCATGGATACCGGCAGTAGCTCAAAAACGCTTATCAAACGCCAAACTTCACCTTAAAAAAATATGGCCGGCCGAACAAAAACAACAATGGCAAACGATAAATAGTATTTCCCAATTTGTTGAAAATAAACTTAACACACTCGAACTAACAATACAAAAAAATCAAAAAACGCTCAAAGAGATAGATCATCTTATTTCAAAGTTAAATCACTCTTTAAATGATTGGCATGTTGCATTACAGCCTTTGGGTATAACTGATAAAGACCAAGAAATAACATTCACTCAAGTTGATACGCTTACAGATATTAAAATTCGCTTTCATGTATTCTTACTGACAACCCATTATTGGGAAGGACGTTGGTTAATGGAAATGGAAGAGCTGCTTCCAGACCTAGAAAATTGGAAAAGAAAAAATGGTGCTGCACCGACTAAAAAGCGTTGGTATTTACGTATGAAGCTAACGCCGTGTATTGTTTCCACATTTTTTATGTTACCTGATAAATTTATCTACACAGGAGCAGAATATAAGAAAAATTACTTATATAATTTTGCAGATTTACTTATTGTGGATGAGGCTGGTCAGGTATTACCCGAGGTGGCAGGGGCATCATTTTCTTTAAGTAAAAAAGCACTCATTATTGGCGATACATTCCAAACTGATCCTATATGGTCAGTCCCTCCTAAAGTCGATATCGGTAATTTGCAAAAGGCTAAAATTATTTGCAGTTCAGATATTGAAGAGGAGTATGAGCATCTTAAAAGACTAGGAAAAACGGCATCCTTCGGTAGTGTGATGAGAATTGCACAACAAGCTTCTAAGTATCATTATGATCCAGAAATGGAGCCTGGGATGTTCTTATATGAGCATCGCCGATGTTATGATGAAATCATTGGTTTTTGTAACGAATTAGTCTATAAAGGAAAACTCAAACCAATGCGGGGTAGCTCACCTGAAAAAGCAAAATTTCCGGCATTAGGTTATTTGCATATTGATGGTATTTGTCAAAAGGCCCATACTGGCAGTCGTTTCAATAAGTTGGAAGCGACGGTTATTGCAAAATGGCTTATCGAAAATAAAGACATTTTAGAAAATCAGTATAAAGAACCAATAAATAAAATTGTTGGCATTGTTACCCCCTTTGGAGCACAAGTTGCTGAAATAAAGAGAGCGATTAAGGAGTCAGAATGTGGAATCAACATTGATGATGAAGAGGATTCATTAACTGTCGGTACAATTCACTCCTTACAGGGAGCAGAAAGGAAGATCATCATCTTTTCAATGGTTTACTCAAAACATGCCAATGGTAATTTTATTGATGATAAATCGAGCAAATTGAATGTGGCAATTTCACGGGCAAAAGATAGCTTTTTAGTCTTTGGTGATATGGATATATTGGATCCTTCTTCGAAATCGCCAAGAGGAGCGTTAGCCAAATACTTATTCGCTAATCAAGATAATGAATTGTTTTTTGAATATATTGCTAGGGAAGATTTAGTCAAATCTAGCAATAGGGATTATCAAATTATTAAAGGAACAGAAGAGCATGATACGTTTCTTCAAAATTCTATAAAAAATGCCCAAAAAGAGATACTTATTGTCTCACCGTGGGTGAGATTAGCGGCTATTCAAATCACCAATATATTAAATGTCATGGAGATAGCTGTAAAAAAAGGTGTGAAAGTTTCTGTTTACACTGATCATCAGCTCAATACATCAAACAAGAATGAAGATAGACAAAAAGAAATCGAAAATGAATTGTCTTATATTATGACGGAGTTTAAAAATAAAGGAATTGAAGCTAAATTTGTTAAAAATGTCCATAGTAAGCTAGTGATTAAAGATTATGATCTACTCTGCATAGGTTCATTTAACTGGCTCGGCGCTCAAAGAAAAGGTAGATATGTAAGACATGAAACGTCTATTGCTTATCAAGGTAAAAATAATAATTTAGTCAATGAAATTAAACTTCTAAAAAGTAGCTTTGAAAGTCGATTTTTAAAACGTTAAGTAATATTTGCGCTAGATATTATAAATTATGTTTAATTAAATTATTATCCGAGGAATTTACCAAACAGATAATAGGTATTTGGATACAATTATCTAACGATATTGCCCTTTTCATAATCCATACCTTGCGATGGATGTATTCAATATAAAACAACTGGCAAGAATGATCATGATGATAAAAATAATATACACTGTAGGTGGAGGTCATCAATAAGGGTTAATAATGATTTTATTATCAATAAAATTCTTTTTATTCGGGCATTATTTTGATTAAGATTGTTTAAAAAGATGGGATTTAATCTAACAGAGCGCTTATAGAAAAAGCTAACTGTTAGATTAAACTTATGTCATTAAGTCAATTTCCAGACCTATTTAGACCTACTAAGGCATTTACTGACATTCAAAATTAGCAGGATTATTGGCATTACCCTCACCTTTGTAAACTGTTTTTTGTGGATATGCACATAATGGTCGTTGCAAAGTAAGATTACCATTCTCTATTTTTTTGGCTGTTAGGGTTTTTGGCGGTTGTTGTTTTTCGACCCAATTTACCAGTGATTCAAAACCATTGATCTGGTCTGCACCATCACCACCATTACAATGATCAACGCCCGGTGCCATATAAAGCTTAACAAATTCATCCGTGTGTTTCTGTCCCCCCATTAATTTTACAACGTGATTGTAATAATGAATCGTCCCTTTGGGTGGGATTAAACGATCATCCCAACCATGCCAAATAATCATTTTTCCACCGGATTTTTTAAACTGACTCAAATCTGGGTTATCCGTTCCCATAACAGGTCTGAATAAATCGACTGATTCATTGAAATAATCGACAAAGCTTTGGTAGTCCATATTTTTCCAATCAAGATTTGGATTCTGAGCTATCCAATATTTAAAATAATCAACAGGGATTGGAAAAGGTTCATTACCAGCAAGTGCCTCTTGCGGTGCGGTTTTTTCCACACCAAACCATAAGGATTCTCCAAGTTGATTCGTCGGACCTTGCCAAATTTTTCGTAATGCTATAATTTCAGCATCATTAAAATTATGTTCTTTTAAAAAGTTATCAGAAATTTCTAATGCTGTTGGATCATTGATTATACCGTCTTTAATTCCATCTTGTTCATCAGCTAATTGAATTATTGCCTTTCGTAACATTATAAGTTTATGAGTGTCAATCGGATGCCCTAACTCCTTTTGCATAACAACTTGAGGCCACAATTCAGAAGGGATAAATTTGTCCCATTGAATAGCTGGTGCCACAATATAGATACCGTCATAATCAGCGGGAAATCTTTGCGCCTCCATTAATCCTTGTCGCCCTCCCGTTGAACAACCATTCCAATAAGAATAGTCAGCTGGTTTACCATAATACGCTTGAATAATTTGTTTAGTTTTAATTGTCATTTCATGAACACTACGATAAGCAAAATCTGCTATCGTATCGGCTTGTAACTGATTGTTTTTGAATACAAAATCACCTTCAAACAGATTCCCACTATGTCCGGTATCTGTTCCCATTGCTGCGTACCCTCCTTGAACTGCAACAGCTAATTCGTCAAAAGGAATAAAACCAGCATATCCCCCTCCCCCAATGGCTTGTAAACGATGATTCCATTGAGTTGGCAACCAAACTTCAACGTTGATCTTAGGTTGAATCACCAATTCAATCCGACAAAGCTGAGGAAGTTGAGATATCTCTTTTGTATCCGCATTGCGCAATGAATCCGCTAAATTAGACGGCGGCGTAAAACGATCGGCAATAAGTTCTGTTTTGATAATTTTAGCATCATCAAATTTAAGGTTTACTAATGTTTGGCAACGTTCGTTATCAATGGCGATTGCAAAATTGGAAGTACCAAAACAGTTTAATATCGTCAAAAATAATAGACAATGTTTCATTCTTACCCATTTCCTTGTGAATTTAATCATTTTTTTAAGTTTACAGATTATTAGTATTTTTATAAACGATAATATCAGTTTTACAACGTTATAGTTAGGCTGAAATTTTGGTTAAGTTTATTGCTGTATTTTAAATTTATTTTATAGTTTTGATAATTAAATCATAATTTTTATGTATGCTTAATGATAAAAACAGCCTCGTGTTGAGGCTAATTTATTATTTAATTGATTCGATTTATAAAAAATACTCTATATTCTTTGGCTCAAACCTTAATATTATCTATAACAGCGGCATTTTTATTACCGGTTGCTTGATCAAAAGCTACGGCATAATATTCATGATTAGGTCTTATTCTTAAACTCACTTGCCCATTTTCATCTGTGGTATAAGTCGTCATGACTTCTCCCGTTTTTCTTAAACAAAGCTGAATTTCGCAATGCGATAAAAGGTTACCCTCTTCATCTTTTACCTGTGCGACAACATCTTTACGATTAACTAGCCAATTAATAATATCATTGACCATCTGTATTGCTTCTTCTGTTAATGGTCGACTAAAAGGAAAACCGATAAAAGCACAATCGCTACCAAAAACCTCACCATTGACATTTAAACTGCCTTGGCGGAATATGGCGGTATTAATATAATAAGTACCATTATACATTTGATTGACTGATAAAATTTCAATTCCAAACTCTTTTTTTAAATCTTCTATTATCATAAATATTTCACCGCTTGAGCTATGTGCGATTGTTTCGTGTTTTCGATCACTTGTTAATACGTCACTAACATTGATTATCCTATTTAAATTTCCACTTGAAAAATACATAGGGTTTTTGGCCATTCCCAGTGACATAATACTGCCCGTACTATTTCTGGTTCCACCTGCTATAACTGGAATACCCTTTTTAGAGCAGTTTTTAATGCAAAATGATGTGGTATATTCTGTTCCATTTCGATAATCCATAATTAAATCGAATGTCGATAAATACTGTTCATTGTAATCTGTCGAGCTTGCTATACAAAAAGTAATATCATGATATGGATTTAGTGCATCTATCATTGATTGCACTCTTATAAGTTCTTCACTGCATATAACAATTTTGGCCATGTTGACCTCCTTAATAACGTAATTATGAAATTTAATGCATTGAAAAAAACAATTAACCATTCATTGAAAATATATGTTTATTATTATGTACAAGTGATTTTTAATTCTAAACGTCGTTTTAATATCGTGATAAAATGAATGGTTAAATTGAGAAGTTATAGTTGGTTAGATTAGAATTTCGGTTTTAAGTATTATTTAAAATTATTTAATAGGTTAATTTTATGGGACTTATATTGATATGTTATTATTATGATTAATCAAACTTTGATATTATCTATAATTACTGCATTTTTCTTACCATTATCTTTATCAAATGCAATGACATAGTAGCTTTGTCCAGAAAATACTTCAGCAGAAAATAAACCGTCTTCATTACTTGTTATTTCCGAAACTAATTCTCCTGTTTTCTGATCATATATTTTTACCTCTCTTGAGATTGGTTGATCTGTTTCATCCACCACTTTCCCCGATAGGGTTGTATAATTTTGAAAACAAAAATTAATAGCATTATCGAGCATTTTTATCGCATTTCTTGTTAAAAATTCACGATCTAAGAATGACATAAAAACACAATTTGCGCCAAAAGTTCCCCCATATGTATCGACCGTTCCTTTTTTAAATTGTGCACAAATGATAAAATCATCACGGTCATGATACATGGCACACAGTGCTTCACCCCCAGGTGCCATTGAAGAAATAGGAAAGGACGAACACCATGTTGGTTTCAAATAAGGGGCAAAACCCAATTTAGGGATCTTTTGTGTTATTAAAGATATTTTCAATGGTCTTAAGTAATTCCAATCATTAACTTGATGTTCATTTTGATCAAACATACCTAAATCTTTAGCTAAAGAAACTGTCGATGACGTCCCTTGCGCTACAATTGCAGGAATACCATTATCCACGCACTGTTTAATTACCTCTTTACGCGAATATTGGGTTGTTGATACGATTAAATCGTAGGTCATCAATTGATTATAAGTGATACTGTTATCTATCAGATAATCAACTTGGTGACCTAACCCATCAAATACATTCTTGATGTCTTTTCGATAGGTGCTAGTAGATATAATTGCTATTTTTGCCATAATTTTTCCTATTTAATTTTGACTATTAGATTATTTTTATCAATTGCTGATTGTTCTTCATGAATTTTAAAAATTAAGTCATTATAAAGTTCAATCGAATGAGAAAATGGTGTAAAACAATAAATATTATCGACAATACTTGATATTTGAATATCTAGCGTTCCCTGAAGATATTCAGAAACATCCAATTCAAATGTAGTAACATCAATAATTTGATCTACAATTATTCTTTTATTGAGTTTGATGGTCAGATGATATTTAACACCACTTTCTGGTGTAATATCGCTTTCATACCATCCAATAAGTTCTCCTGATGTTTGTTGAAGTCGATTTCTCGATGACCATTTGATGTAGAGTTGGTCGGTACTGAGTTTATCGGGAAAATAAAAATTATTTATCTTAACATTTGCAGGAGGATAAGGTTTTGCAGCTCGACCTTGAATATTAATCATTGCACCTGTCGCTAATGAAGGATCTAATGAATCAGTAGAAGTGTTTGTAATAATTCGGCAATCAACTTTATCACCTTGATAATATTCATCACTTTTTAATGATAATTGTCCCCCACAAAAATAGACTTTACTCCCTTTTTCATGTTTTTCTGGTAATGTGTCAAGACACCCTCTTTTGACGGTCAGCTGATTGTTAGAAAAAGATTGAACATATAAAATTTCGTTTCCAATCAAGATCCAGTTATAGTCTTGTTCTGGTGGATTAAAGTTGAGTGTAATAATTGATGTAACTTGATCAAGTTCATGCTCTATTAATCTCATTTCACAATCTATGATATTTTCTGGATTCTCAAAAGTATTCGAAAAAGAGGTAACTAATTCACTATGAAAAGTCCCCTCTGGTGGCGATGCAATTGTTGCAGCTATTTGACCGATCGACTTATCATCTTGAATCATAAAATCAACTTCTCTTTGCCCGTAATTATAAACCAGTTCATAATAGGGACATTCCATAATAGCGTAATGTTCAGCTGGTTTAGCTAAATTTATATCGGTTGTGGGTATAATGACGGGTTGATTACTTACCACTGTCGATGATGGCAATGAAAACACATCTCTCATGCATTCAACGGTAACTTGATTACTTTTCTGAGTACCGTAATCAAGTGAAGTTACACGCATTACGGCTTTATTTAGCCCTAGCTGTGGCATATCCAATACAAAAACATCACCACGATTAAGCATTCTTCCGTCTAAATTAAGGGTTAATGAAACAGAAGCTAAATCTGAAGATAATGCGGCTAAATCACGAAGTGCTAGTCTAGAAGCTAATGAACGATTGTAAACCATATCATAAGTAACAGTCGTATTATTTTCACGTCCAGCCATCAAAATTAAAGCATCATCCCGAACAGTCACCGAACCTTGTTTATAGTCATTTGTTCTGTCTATAAAATTGACGGTAACCGAGTTAATCATCTCAGTGATGATATTTTTTTTAATATCGGAAATTTTGACTATATTCGTTTTATCAAAAAGAGGTAATTTTTCAATATGGTAGTCATTTCGAATTACTTTTATTTCAAATTGATTTGTTTTAGCATTTTGATATAAAACACAGTTTGCAGTATTTTCAATATTTTTCTTCAAATCTTCAAACTTACTTTGATCATTCCATATATAAGAAAGACCAAGTTTTTCTCGATAAAAGAGATCAGCAGCTTGTCTAAATGAATCTTCGTTAATGCTGTTCTTGATTAGGCTCGAATTAAAACCATTTTGCTGATTAAGTACTAATTCTCTTAGTATGTGGGCGGGATTCATATCTGCATTGAGATTATTGATTGCATTCATGATGGTATCATAAATAATGTTCGAATCGGTTCCCTTTATTACTGGTATCCCATCTTCTGGCGTATTATCAATTTTTGAACTTAATGATTTATTGGTATTATCAACATTGATACAAAATATTTTGACATCATGTTCATCTTGTTCATTAAATTGCCCTTTTTTATCAATCATATTATGAATTTCTTCATTTTTGATATGGTCAGCATTTTCTAATTCACCATCACTAACAAAAATACAACATCGATTCATTGTTTGATTGAATGTGTCTTTAAAGAAATTTATAGAATGAGATAACACATTTTCAAGATTTTCTCCGCCAACAATTTTTAAATTATCAATAAAAGATAAAAGACCTACAATATCGTTTTGAGAAACTTTTCTAACTAGTTTTGTTTGTGGATTTCCGCCTTGATAAGTGGTTATCAGAATATCTAATCTTAATGTCATCAAATCGATTGAAGTTGAAAGATTTTGTATAGCACGTTTCATCGCTGATTTAAGTGCTTGGATTCGCCCTCCACTCATACTCATTGAAGTATCCAATATAAAATGGATAGCTGTATTTGCACTTCCATTTTCAGTTTTTATCTCTGCTTTACTGTCATACCATTGTCGTGTTTTTTTGGAGTCTTGATAATGTATACGCTGAACAACTGCCGAAATATCTTTCATATAAGGGTTATTTCCCCAATAAAATTGTCGGAATACAAGACCCGCGACATGACGATAAGCCGGTACAATAGCTGATAATTTACTTGCCAAATAACTATTTCGATTATGTTGATGATGACCTGAATACACATCAACTGTACCTGATACACCACCTTCCCTTTTGTCACCACCGAATAATCCTTGTTTATTTATGGCTATTTGTCCATCTTGCACAGCACCTCGCCATGCTGTCCTGTCTGCTACGCTAATATTAGTCAATTTATCTATAGTGCCTTGACATAAAACCATACTGACTCCAGCGTAATATTTATAACCTACAGTTTGCTTTTTCTTACTTCCGCCCATGTTCTACGCTCCGCATGTTCTATAACTTGATTTGCCATTGCATCATTGGTTGATTTTAAAATTTCAGCATCTATTCCTTCTTTCAAAAATTGGTTCCAATCGAGTCCATGACGTTTAAAAAACTCCCGTCCACCACGACTACATTGTTTTACTGCAATCATATCGTCTCTGGTTACAATTATTTTCATTATTTTTTGCCACCTTTTTTTCTAATAGCTGACGTTTTTTTATCTCCAATCCAGGTATAAATTGGATTGGTTATCTTAACGGTACCAAATACAATGGGTATTCCCGTTCCTTCTGTTGAAGTTCCCGTTTTAAATTCATCAGCTTCTATTTTTTGTTGATTTGCTTTGCCCTTTGAAGACACCATCCCAACGACCATTCCAACAACAACAGCAACTAATGCAGAAATTAAAAAAAACATATTTCGCTCCTAAACAATTGAATTACCGTTATTTAACGGTTCTAAAGGTAAATAAGGAAATCCACCATAATTGATGGTGTTATTGAATGAATGACAAGAATTTAGGGTTCTTAAACAACCTTTATAAAGCGTAATTTCCAATATTCCTTTATTGAGATTGTCCAACAACTGCTGATTTTTTCTGATTAGGACTATTGATGATTGATTATGTTCTTTAATAAACGTCTGTTCGCCTTCAGACGTCCTTAAAATACCTGCCGTGAAATAACCATTTTCAATTTCACGTTCAAATTCAACCGTGACGATATCATTTTCATAAGCTAACACAGTACCTTTTACCTTAAAATCCTCTCTATTTAGACCACAATGTTCGCCATAAAGAGAATAACGACAATTACGCTGAATTTTTTCATTTACACCAGTTTGCCCTGAGCGTGTAATCAATAATTCAAATGTCATCACCATCTCTTTTTCTGATGTTGATGTCTGAGTTAAACGCCCACTCCATGACATCGTAGTCATATTTTTTTTATCGAGAATATAGATATCAACAAGTAAATGCTTCGTGATATCCGGGTTTATCCATGATTTCACGACTTCATTAGTAATTGGCATGGTTATATCAATTTTATTTTTGGAAATAGCGGCATCCCGTTTTATCGCTGTGCGATTGATGGACTCCTTTTTATATGTCTGATTATCAATATTTAGTTCACGCATACCATTGGTATAACGATATGTATTGATTCCATCATTAAAAACATATAATTCAGCTTGTTTAAAAATATTGATCATCGAAAACCTCGATTATTGGAATGTTAGATTGAGCTTGTAAATAGGTATCGTATTCAATTTGTATATCATCGGTGTCAAAACGACATAACATTAAGTGACTAATTTTTGTAATAGGCTTAGTGATAACTTGATCAATCGTTAATTGAATACTTTTACCCGTATTTTTAATATTGATAATTTTCACATACGAAACACTATCTGGATGAAATAATGCTAAATATTTGAATGATGGGTTAAATGATTGATTTTCTATATAAATCTTATCGCCTAATATATGTGTTTTAACAAGATTTTCATCGTTATCACATAACCAAAATGCGTTAAGTTTTCCTTCGATTCGATAAATAAATTTTTTAAAAGCCTGGATTTCTTTCAGTCCATCAAGGTAAAAAGTCAAAGATCGAGACAGCTTTGAATATTGCCAATTCTCAATTCGGGTAATTTTACCTAGATCATAATCAACAATTTCAATATCTTTTTGAATTGTTGATTCATTAACTCCATAACAATTATGCAATACTTCTAATCCAAGATACTTGATACCATAATTAGCGCCGCTGCTAAAATTCAATTCATGACTTAGTTCAACACTAATATCTATTTGACTTTCATACCCTGAAGTCGTGTATTTAGTATTAGTAAGATAACATGGCATTAATGGAAGAATATACGCTGCTTTATAATGATAATTTATCGGTTTTATATTGACCTGCTTTTCAACAGGAACTCTTTTTTTTAGTTCAAACACTAATTTGGTTTTTTTGGGTTCTATGAAAACAAATTCTAATGGCTTTTGTTTTGGTAATTGTAGCCATTCATTTACTTCACTATGTTCAGCATTCTGATAAATCAAAAACTTATCACCCACTTTTTGATTTAAGATATTAGGTATAGTTTTCTGACCTAATTCTAGTTCACCAAGATATATTCCTGACAACCAATCTGGTATCAACCATATCTCAGTGAAATTATTTCTGAGTGAATTTAAATAATAGTTACGATTATGAATATGAGTTAAAAATGAGTATTCATAAGAAACTCGTGGTAAAGCACGTAAACCTATTCTGTGCTCTCTACCGTTTTTTGTTTCGATGATATCAGTTAGCCAGGAAAATGTTTCTTTAGCCCCTTTTATGGGTTGTTCTGTAATGATATTTGACATGTTGGCCTTCTTTAAAATAAGAATTAAGCAATTTTTGATATGTTGACAATGGTGAAAGGCTAGCTAAATGCGCTTTTGTTAATTTGTTCTTGAATGTTTATAAAGAAAAAGCGCCAATTGAGGCGCTTAATTTTATTAGTTACTCAAGTTTTAAATCCACTTTGATCTTATAACTATATCATTTGGGATTTTCAATTTTGATGCAATTTGGTCTTACTTAGACATTTTAATTAACAAGCTTTCACTATTGTTGCTAGTTCATCACCATTTTCTCGATTTATTTGCATTATTCGCTTGACACCTTCTTGAGTAGATAACCATTGCTGTGCACTGTCATTGTCATTGACTAATGCAATATTAATGATTGGGGCAATAGTTTGTAAGCTACTTTCAGCTTTTTCAGATGTTGAACTTTGATTTGTAATTTGAGGAACTTGTATGCTACTCATATCTCCACGTTGTAAGGCTTCAAGGTTATTAACCCCTATTCGTTGCGTTGCTGACGCATTCATCACAAATTCTTGACCATGTACTAGACCTGCTACCTGAGTTCGTGCCAGGTTCCCCGTATAACCACCTTTCATAAAGCCTGTTGATTGAGATCGAATGGCTGCGACATTCGCCATACCGGAAGTAATAGCCGCCGCCGCAGCTGCTGCACCCAGAGCCGGGCCTATATAAGGAATACCTGCCATTGATGCATAGGCAGCATTAGCAGATTGATAAGTATTCACAATGGCCTGTGCAATCGCTGCTGCTTTACCAACTTTAGCCATCGTAGCATTATTTGAACTTTGTAATTTTGCCACATTGCCAAAAAATTTATCTGCCTGACTTAAAATAACATCATTTTGTTTGGCCCAAACTTGTGCTCTTAATGATGCGGCAACCGACTGATCAAGATTGAATTTTTCTGTAAGAACATTTATTTGATCATACATCGATTGATATTGTTCAATCTGCAAACTTAATAAGCTCCAAGAGTTTTCGAACATTCCTGTAAATGGACTTCGACTATCTGTGTTCAACACGTTGATTATTTCATTATCATCTAATTCGGACAGACTTAAAGCATTAACCAAATCACCAAAATCTTGTTGCTTTTGTTTTTTTGAATTGTTCTCTAAGCCGTCTTTAATCGCAAGTATTCTCAAATATTCCTGATTCAATTCGATTGTTTTTCTTAATTCAGCATTTTGCTGTTGATTTAATATTAAACCCTTATTCATCAGATCTAGAGTGATACGATTAAATTCATTTTCTATAGCCCTTTCTTGAGAAGAGAGTTTCATCAGTTCCCATGTTCGCTCTAACTCTTTATTATAATTACCAAGTGGATCTATTGATTCATCATATTGCTGATTCAATAATGTCATATAGTCATTGTACTCATTTTGACTAATTGCTGCTTTTTGATAGATGCCTGCCAATTCTGATTGTTTTTTGTTGAATTCTGTTAGTTTATCATTTATTGGATTTAACGAACTTAGTAAAAGTTGTTCATCTGGAGTTATTAATGTGTTATCTGTATTTTTAGCTGTTGATTGATGTTGTGCTATCCCAGTATTTTTTGTTTTTGTCGTCAATGTATTGAAATTTTCATTTGGATTCTTCAATATTTTTGTACGATTTATTACAACCTCAAAGCTTTTTAATATTTCGTTACTTAAGTTTTTAATACTATCTTCAGCTTTCTTAAACGGATCTGTATTCCAACTATTTTTCAACAATGTTTTTAATTTGTTTAAATTTATTCTTGCTGAAACTGAAGCACTATCGATACCTTTTAGCTTTGTTTTGATTGAGGAAGGAATATTCTCTGAAAACTGTAATGTTTCAATTGCCATATAAACCCCTTTTTTGCCTGAATATAATCAAATTGAGGTACAATATTTATTAACTAATAAGTCTGTCTCTCATGTTGATATATTTTTAAAGCGCTGATTTAAATTATTTATAGGTAAACTTTTTACAAAATAGTAGTAGTTATACAAGTTCATTTTAGCCTTATATAACCACTCTATTTTCAATAAAAAATTTAATGAACTAAGCTTAATAAAGATGAATAATCATCTACTTTTAAAAAATGCTACTTAGTTTTTTGATTTAAAAGCCCGATTAACATGTTTTAAATTTACCTTATCCATTTCACGTATTAGATAAACAAAATCATTCGTATCTTCATTATCTAATTGATAAAACCGAGCGTATTCAATGATTGCTAACCATGAAATAGGTGTTGGGCCCATTGAATGTGATCGTGTCGTATCTAAATCGAGAAAAGCTTGATAGTAAAATTCAAGATGTTCGTCAAGTTCGGGTTTATTTTTGATTTTATCTGGAAGTGCTTGTCCCATTTGTTGAGACATTCTGATGATATCTTCGTCCTTTCCATTCATATCAAGTTGATATTCAAGGACTTCAATTAGTTTTTTATATCTTTTTCCAGCTCAACCGTTTTAAATAAATCAATATCACTTGCTTGTGCAATTAAATCATTGAATAAATCTGGCAACTGAGTTAAGAGCTTAATTGCATTGTCAGAAGTGAACGGTATAATTTTATTGTCACGTCCTTGTATGTTTTCCCAGCCTCTTAGTACACCACCTACAAAAGCTTGCATCGAAATTTCAATGACTTTATCTTCTGGCAAAGAATCTAACTGTATTTGTCTTTTGTATTGTTTAGTTAATTTTTTGATTAACATTGAGTATTTAGAATTTACGCCTCCCATTCGGGCTAAATAGAACGTTGGAATTGTTCCGTCTTTATTGGCTCCATAAGTCACTGGAACCCCATCTTTTTCTTTATTTCTATCTGTTTCAAATTGTTCAAATAAACTCATTTTTTTCTCCTAAAAAGCACAATTATGATTAATATAATTAAACGTTAACATATGGCATTGCAGAATCAGGAAGGTATTCAAATGTTTGATACATCATTGTGTAACCATGTTTGTTTTCCGCCCCTGTTTTCTCAAGTGGTATCGTGATTTTCTGATCTTTTTCTATATTAGGCATACCACCACTTAACGCTAATAAAGGAATGTCAAAAATGACCCCTGAATTTTCCGCAGCTAAAATTGTCGAAAAGCCAACATCGGCGTTGTTTCGAATCGCTTCTATCGCATCAACTGAAGAAAAGTATGCGGTAATTGATCCGGTTACACTAAAATTACCAACAGATACATCAAAGCTTCCTAAAATTCCAAGTCCTTTAACTCCTGTAACACCATTAGAAATAGCTAAACTGGAATCAGTAACATAAGCAAATAAAGCACTTGGTGTTGAACTTTTCGTATCATTGATACTTAATTTTTGTCGATAAATATTAGAAGTTGCGTTAAAAGGTGATGATTTATCACATTCTAAACGTTCACCTATAATTCGATTCTTCCCTTTTTTCGTGAAAGAATTACATCCAACATAATTCAAATCTGCAGTAACATATTGTGCTGAACCCATATTAATGGTTAATTCATTTGCAACTGCCCCATTTACGTATTGGGCTTGAATTTCGTTATCAACCGAACCTAGTGTTCGTTCAAAACAATAGGTTTTTTTAATAATTTTATTTTGTTCTTTTTCATTTTTAATTACCGTTCCAAAATAGATTTCTAATTTAATATTAGCACCGGTATCATTTTCAGGCACAAAGTCGGTATCATCAAAAGTTATTGTTTTCGCAGTAATTTCGGTTATTCTTGCCCAACCTCTATTTTTTGGAAAATAAGAGTCCGATGCATCACCACCAACCCAAATCCATTCACCTTCAATTAATCCGAGTTTAGTTAAATCAGTCGAAGTGGAAACCAATTTAGGTAATGTTCCTTTTTTAACTTCCATTGAACAACTACCTGAGCTGAATTTAAAACCTACCGCAGAAATTTTTGCGCTTGCTGGCGGATTCAATTCTTCTAGCTGTGGTGTACTTGAGTTAGTAGAAATATTGTTTTCAGAGCAAGAAGATACAATTTTTAAACCATTATTTGCAAAATTGCTAAACCCTGAAGCATGAATAATCGTGCCTGTGAGTAATTTTTGCGGTAATTTATGACTATCTGTAAAATTATAACCTTTTGATACACTCTTAATAGGTAATGTTTTACCGCTAAGTGATTGAGTTGTAAATTTTTCTCTTGCTTCTGCAAACATAAAACCACGCATTAGCCAAGGAAAAATATTTTTAGTCATATCAAGGCTAAAACCTGCTGAAGCATCAATATCAACAATTTTACCCTTTTGATTTTGTCGTGAAGGATTGATCGTTTCTCGCTGTAGTAAGGTTGTAGAACCGCCGAAATCACTATAGCTATTTACTTCGATACCATGCCAAACAGGATTGCTAGGAAGTATTTTTAAATCATCTTCTTCTGCGATGTATAAACTTGTAACATTACTGTCAATTGTTTTTGTTGTATTCATATTATTTCCTAATTAATTAAATGTTTTAGTTGTATTTGCAAAATAACAATTGAAAATATTGCTATTTTGCGGTGGTTGATTATCAGAATTTCTAAATAAATCGTTAGAATTGAGGCTATCAATTCATCTAATATACTGATGAGATTTCTGATTTAATTTTTTGAGATTGTATTATTAGAAAGTTGTTGAGAGTTTGAATAAACTCACGATGGAGATGATGTTTAAGGTTTAAATCTAAAAATTAAAACGTTACTTATGTTAACTTAAAAAGTTGCAAGAAAAGATATAACATCTTTTTTAATACTGATGGCACTGTTAGTAAGAAAAAATTAATTATTTTTTTACGTTTTTTGAAAACCTCCTTTTTAAATAATTTGGCATTGATCATATAAAAAATAAATCTGAAATATTTAATAAACTATCAATTTTTATTACTATCAACGAAAAACGGGAAGTTATTATTTTAGTAACCCATTAATGTTTTCGAGAAATAAAAAAGCCCCACTATTTATAGCGGGGCTTTAAATAAAATTATCTTAGTTTAGATTAATTATACACCAAAAATGTACGGTGTCAATTAATCAAGCTAAATTATCGGTTTTATTTAATTAAAAATACATATATCTCATTAAAATAAAATAGATAACTATATGATTATAAATATATTAAATTAATAAAATAATTTTTTAAACATAAGTTCAATTTTCGTTTATGCTAAAAATAAATTGCCGATAAAGCTCACTTTAATAATTTTTAATGATTCAACTTAAAGTTCTAACTTTCGAATCAAAATTGATAAAAAAGATGGATGCTTTTACGATTAGATATGGATGACTTAATAAATAATGTTTTTTTGAACGTTTAAAAATTTGCTTGATTCTTATGATGGTGGCCCCTACTGGACTTGAACCAGTGACCAATCGATTATGAGTCGACTTGGCAAAATCATATCATATAGATGATTTTAATATTTAATTTAACTCATTACACAGGTAAGAGGGATAGATATTGTTTGCAAATCATAATTAAATTAAATTTTTTGTCAAGATCAATATTAACACTTTATTTTATCACCGACTTATTTTACTGATCATTATACTAAATTTTAAAATAGCAGCCTGTCGTTGTCTGATAATATTAATAATCAACAAACCGCTATTTATTTAATAGTGTTTATTTATTATTTTAATTGATTAAAATGCTCATTCAAACAAGATCTTATTTGCTCATGATCTGTCGCAATGTATTCTAAAGTTGTTGATAGAGACGAATGACCTAATAATTCTTTAACTAACGTCACATTTCGATCTGGGTGTTTCATCAAGTTTGTTGCTAATGTATGCCGAAAACGGTGCGGTGTAACTTTTACACCACAAGCTTTTGATAAACGCTGAAAAAAAGAATCTATTCTATTAAAATCCATTTCTTTATAAGCACGAGATTTAGATTTATTATTTTTAAAATGGTAAATATTAAACAATTGCATTTTTGGTTTCTTATTCAACATTTTTAATTGTTTCTTTAATTCAATAATAT
The DNA here is from genome assembly GCF_026536675.1 of Gilliamella sp. B2717. Classification (NCBI taxonomy): domain Bacteria; kingdom Pseudomonadati; phylum Pseudomonadota; class Gammaproteobacteria; order Orbales; family Orbaceae; genus Gilliamella; species Gilliamella sp. B2717. The sequence goes on from NZ_JAFNNQ010000019.1 coordinate 142,505, forward strand.
CCTTTAATATATCATCTAAAAGTGGAATTTCTCGTTCATTATAAGTTTTACAGCCATCTTCAATTAATAACAATTTCTTATCTTTAACATTAATATCACAAATACGAATATGCAATAATTGATTACGTCTAATACCTGTATATTGCAATACTTTAATAAGTGTTATCCAGAATTGTGTAGGATAATAAAAATCTTTTATTTTTTCTTCTAACTGCTTTTCTTTTAAGAAATTCAGACAAATATCAATATCATCTTGTGATACAGTCTTTTTTGCTTTCTTACCAGGTTTGAGAAACATCTTATCAAATGGATTTTTTTTTGTGTAATTAATCCATGATCAATCCCAAATCTCATCATTGCTTTAAAATGCCGGCAATAATTATTCCATGTAGTATTTTTACAATTTCTTACATTTAAAATATAATTTCTAAAACTTGATACTTTCTCATGATTGATTGAATCAATATTTGTAAACTCACTATCAAAAAATCGAGTAAATGATTTAACGTATCTTCGATAATTGTGACTACTTTGACTACGCAATGATTTAAAGTCTAGATATGCTATTAACAAATTTTGCCAAGACATGTTTCCTTGTTTTTGCGTTTTTTCGTTCATTAAAACTCCTTGTTAATTGTTTTTGTAAATATTAATATCCTGAATTAAAGTTAAATGAGGATTATCAAGGAATTTATTTTCAATAGCAAATAATGGTTTGTTGTCAATTAGATACCCTTTAATGAAAGTATGGCTCTTTCTTTTTCCAGAAATAATGCATTTCCAGATGTTAAATCCTTCATCGCTAAATTTCATATGAATTTTTAGAGCTTGGAATTCACGTTGATATTGTTTCCAGTTACTTTCATCATCATTACCATTCATATATAAACTGTATTTTTTAAAAATTTTAGGTGTTACCATAAATATCTTACCGTCCACAGTATGAATACATGCGTTTTGATTATTGACTGGCAGTTTTTTATCAATAATTTGGACTCGAACCCACTTAAAAAATGGATGATTATATATATCGTTATTATCTAATGTGTTAGGAATAGGTTCATTAAAAGTAGAAATATTATTATTTTTTGTATCATCACCTTTTATTAAATTATCTTCTAATTGTGAATTTTCGAAATCATCATGCTTATCCATTATTTGTACTTCAGAGATTTCAGTATTTTTATGCTCATTAGAAAATAAACTGAATATTGTATCTTGCATTACAGAATTTTTGTTATCTACAGACTCAGATACAATCTTTAAATTGGTTTTTTCTTCAACTTCCCCTTCATCGACTGGTATATTGTCAGGTATAGGGTTAAAATCACTTTGTACATCAGCTTCTGTAAACAATGGAGTAATTGACCCTTTGAATGATTCTGGAGCATTAGTTATATTATGAAAAGCCACATTACCTGGTATTCGTATTAGTGTTAATTTTTCAGCAATCCAACCAGTTTCTTCTGATTCAATTTTACATGGCCAGATCGTTTTATCACCGTTTGGAATTGCTATTCCGTGCTCTTTTAATATATTAAATATTTTAGCATTGTCAGCTGGTATTTCTGTTATACCATTTTGCAACAAATTAGCTTTCATTTTATCTGTAAATGATTTGCTAATAACCCAAACATCTTTACCATCAAACCAACCATCACTAGCTTTTGGACCATTCAAAACTAATTCTGATTCAATTAAATATCTTATCGAAACGATCATTTTACTCATTAATGATACTGGTTTACTTAATATTTTTGTTGGATCTCCCCCCAGATTATTTGATACAGAAAACATATCTGCTTTTTGTATAATTTCAGCTAATACGCCAGCTTTTTCAGTGTGACCAGAACATAAACTTAAAAACGATTTAAATAATTCTGGGTATTGTGATAACCAAGTGATACTTTCATCAGGCAAAATGCGCTTAATCATAAGTGTAACTGCACAAGGATGAAGAGAATAATCTCTATCTTTTTTGTAATTAAATCGGTATGGTAAATTTAAATTGCTTTGCCATGGATACCAGATGTTACCGTCATTCATTTCAACATGAACATCTACAACCACTTTACCTATATCATGTAATAATGCACCATAGACAACTGCGGCACTCCAAGCTTGAGCTTGTCTTGGAATATCTTCTGCATTAGCTCCGAGTAAGTATGATTGTCTTAGCTTTAATGCATAATTTGCAACTTCGAGTCCATGATCAATCATACCACCTATGTAAGAATGATGATGTGCTTCAGAAGCTGGAAGTAACTGCACTATTTCAACATAATTATTGATAACATCCATATATAACTTTTTGAATCTCTGTTGATCAATTGATACTCGTTGCCAAATTAGTGAGATAAGCTTTTGCCGTAAGGAAGTATCAAGCAATTCTTTTGCAGATTTTGGGATATACCATCCATCTAATCCTGCGATATCATTGGTTACTATGTCTTCTGGTTTATTTTTGACAATAAATTTTTTTATTAAATGAAACATAATCACTATTATTTTTACGATATCAGTAGTCTGTCACTATAAACTCGGTAAGTCATATTTAATATAAAAAAATAAACTTTTATCCAAAGATATTATTGCGATTTTCTACTCAACTAGTATAATCATTCTGTTTTCAGCTACTTTTGTAGCAAACAACGAGAAGATGATCGTTAATTCTCAAACGTTGCCAGTAAAATGGAACGTTCCTTTATTAAGGTGATCACATACCATTAGCCAACAAACTCACTACATTC
>NZ_JAFNNQ010000019.1:145265-153601 GCF_026536675.1 Gilliamella sp. B2717
ACATCTATTTGATGTTGAGTTCATATAAACTTATCTTTTACTCACCCATAGGGGAATTTTATCCCTATCGGGCATAAATTCTCCTTTTTATTTACTTATTTTTGGAGAATATTATGACTAACTTAACTAATAACACAGTAACTAAACAATATTTTGATTTACATACAACTGGAATTGGGTATTTAAACCGAATCCGTGAAGTTAAAGTAAAAAATGGTAACCCTTATTTATCATGTACAATCGCTGCACTTCGAGGTAATTGTCAAAACGCCGAATATACTTACATTAACTGTAACGTTACTGGTGAAAAAGCAAAAACCTTAGTTGAAAAATGCACTGATGCATTAAAAGCTAATAAAAAAATTTTAATAAGTTTCTGTGTTGGTGATATCTATGCTGAAACATTTACATACGAGACTGGGTCTAAAAAAGGAGATGTTGGAATCAATTTAAAAGCTCGATTATTGAAAATCTCCAGTATTAAAATTGATGGTGAACTTAAATATTCGGATAAAATCGAACATTTAGAAAATCAAAGTGAACCTCAACAAATTGACGAAGAAATTAGAAATATTGCATAATGATTAATAATAAAAAAAGCAAGGAAACTTGCTTTTTTTAATTGTAAAATCAGTTGCTTTAACCCACTATTTGTGATGTAATTGTTCACAGGTTGACTTATGATAAAAAGTTTTAAACATAAAGGATTACAGTTATTTTTTGAAACTGGCTCAGCTAGAGGTATCAGAGCTGATCAGTCAAGAAAAATTAAACATATGCTAACGTATCTAAATGCAATTTCGGATATAGATGAAATTAGAAATTTATGGCGATGTCATCAGCTAAAAGGTGATCGTAGTAATGTCTGGTCACTAACCGTATCCGGTAATTGGCGATTAACTTTTGAATTTAACGATGGCGATGTATTTATACTGGACTATGAAGATTATCACTAGGAGCATTTATGGAAATGTTTAATCCTTCTCACCCCGGTGAAATTTTATTAGATGAAATTTTACCTAATACATTAAATATGACTATTACCGATTTTGCTAAACATTTGGGGTTTTCACGTGAAGCAATATCAAGAGTTTTACACGGTAAAGCTCCTATATCGCCGACATTAGCTTGGCGATTAGAACAAGCTGGTATTAGTACTGCAAGAATGTGGTTATCATTACAATCGCAGTATGATTTATGGCAAATTAAAAGCAAATCAAACCAACCGGAAATAATTCGTTTAGTTCCGTGTTCAATATAGTCTTAATCTACAAACAACATAAGGAAATATCTATTTAATTGATATTTCATTCACTTACCCATAGGGGAATATTTTCTCCTGTGGAAATTATTCTCCTTACTTTAATTCATTAGGAGAATTATCATGACAATTAATTACATCATTGACTTATTTGAAAATAATTATGGATATAAATTAGAAATCACCTTTACTGACAATAACCAGGTTGAGATTATTAATTCTGAGCATAGTTTTAATTCAATTATTGAAGTTGAAAATAAAATCACTCACCTTCTTGGTAAAATTTGGATTGATGGTGCAATAAATAATCGTCCATGTAAAGTTGAACGAGCATCAATAATAGACAATTCTACTAATAGCATAGTGATTAGTGGCTTAGTAAATGCACTATTAGTTCATTGGCAGTTAAACCAAACAACTAGTTTTTCCGAATTTCTGAAACGCAAATTAATAGCTGTTCGTAATATTGAAATAGATAAACTCATTAATCTAGCTCGTTATGAATTAGCTTTATAGATATTTTACACAACAATACCATTTCCATTAGGAGGATGCTCCTAATGGAGGGTTCTCCTTCAATTAAACTATAGGAGAACAATTATGTATATTGAGAATAGTAGAAAACTCTATCTTAGAGATGACATTATAAAAATTGATAAAGATATTTTGTCTAATATTCAACGTTATGATTTGATTAAGTCATTATCTGATGCTGGTGGTGTTGAATTTAATATTTACTGGTCTAAGATGGAAAATTGGCTGAAAAAACAATGGCAATGTAAATATCAAACTGATTTTTATGAAAAAATTGCCATTCGTTTTAATTCATCCTACAAAGAAATGTTATCATCAGGAAATTTTGAACAATGCTTTTTGATCTGTTTTTTAGAACATTTTAAAGAGTTAGGTCATGATGCCTATTTTGACTTATACTCAGAAGCAGTATTAAACATTGATGGGCATATTATTGATAATATTAATGAATTAACAAGTTAATTATAGTATAAAGACTAAATGTGCATAACACATTTAGTCTTTATTTTATGACTATTATTACTTATCATATTGTTAATGGATTTATAATAACAAAAACTGACATATAACATGCCAGCTTTTATCTTATATCACTTATTTTATACTGCAATTAGCTGTCTTGCTAAAGCCACTTCAATAGATTCATCATCAGAATTAAGTATATCTAATCCTGATTCAGGCATTTCACCTGAAGTACTTTGTGATACTGCTATTTTCTTGGCCATGAGCGCAAGACAACTTGTTTGAGCAGAACGTTCATAGCCCAAAAATATAACTTTTACGTCATTTTTTTGGCCAATACGAAACGAACGTTTGGCTGCTTGTTGCAATGTATATACATTAAAACCTGTTTGTAAGAAAATAATGGTCGGAAAATCGAGTAAATCAAGACCTGTTTTAACAAGTTCAGGATTAGTTATGACAACATCATAATCCCTATCAACTTTATCAAGAATCCAATCCTCCCGCTTTTCTGGCGAAACATTAGCTTTCAATACAGCCGTTTTTAATCCTGCTTGCTCAAGAATTTGCTTTAACCTACCAGTTATGTCTCGAGTGCCGGTATACGTTGCGTATACTAATGCTTTTCGACCTTGAGCTTTTTCAGCTAAACACAGTTCAACTAAATACTGCTCTTTGGGTGAAATATCAATTAAGCAGCCACTATTATCACCATTACTAAATATTGATGGCACAAAAGCTATTTTATCTTTTGTCCTTGGATGTATGACCGTTTCGGCTCTAAAACAGCAGTCTGGCCAAGCTAATAATGTATTGAGAACAACCCCCAACAGAGTAGTATCTTTTTTTGCTAGCGCTTTTCTTAACTCACTTTTTAATGTATTAGATAAGCTATCATAATAACTTCGTTGTTCATCAGACATTGAAATATCAATATATTCTTCAGTGTATTTAGGCAAAATGTTATCTCCTATGTCTTTAAGCTTCAGGAATACAGTATAAGGTAACACATAACGTAAAATGCCTTTCGGTCCAAAACCTGGTGCTTTTTGTGTTCTGTGTGAGATCTGATTTCCTTTAGCGGTTTTATGACTATCTCCGTGTTGCTCGGTATAAACATCTTTAATAATTCCGTGGTCTCGCATAAATTCCATAGCAGCTGTACCAAGTGATCCTCTGCTATTGGGTTTGTAGCCATCTTCAATCACCTTTGAGGTTAATACCCTGAAAAGTAAGAAAAATAAATCATCAGCATATCCGCCCATTAAAGTACCAGTTAAAAGTAAAATTTTTTTAACCTGGCTTGCAAGTACCCCCATTGCCTGACCTTGCGCCGACCCTTGATTTTTATACTCATGGCCTTCATCAACAATCAGTAAATCGAAAAAGCCTTGAGGTAAATACCGTTTGATAAACTCAGTCGCTTGATAAGAACCTTCACCAAATCCGAATTCAAGTTTTGCTAAAGCTTTCTCCATTCTTCGAGCTTGTCTATCAGTGAAGATAAAATCACCATCTTCATTCATTAGGTTAACAAAATCTGCGGAGTTATCCGCAAGCATGTCCGAAAGAAAATCATCACCGAATTGATCTATCAGTTTTTCAGCTTTCACTGGTCCAATAAAAGGAATTTGGCACATTGATTTTTTAACCCTGTCTCTGAAGCTTGAATTCGATTTATTTGATGTTCTCATCAATGTCCATAAAGCACTGCCGCATTTTTCACAATTTCCGCGTTTGTCTCGAAAAATAAACTCATGTAAAAGTATCGGCTCTCCCTCATCGTTACGACAAACATTGAAACAATCAGGGCAAGCTGCACATTCACGCTTGATATATTTTGTAGCAACCTCTCCGTGTTCATCATGAATGTTATGCTTTTGATAAACAGGCTTTGATTTCAATGTATGTCTCCAGTGATAGCCCATTCTCATACGAACACGTCCTAAAACGTAAAATTCTGGCACATCAGACGTAATACCCAATCGCAACTCTTGTCTCAATTTGAGTAACTTAACAAGTGTATCTGGACCGTTTAACACCCATACTCTTGCACCTGGTATCGTTTCTAAAATTTCTCGTCGCCATTTATATACAAGATGAGGTGGCGAAATTATCAGATTACGTCGATACTGGGCTTCATAGTGAAGTACTGCTGCCACAGCAATTGCCATTATTGTCTTTCCAGTTCCCATTTCTGCATTGATAATCGCAGCGGGTTCATTCTGATCTAATAACAATTTTGTAACAGCCTGTACAACATGAGCTTGAGCAGTAAAAGGTTTACGTTTTAGCCGATCCATAATTGATTGTCGTTCAAATGACATATCATCCGGAAGATAGACTGGAGGATTAGATGCATTTAAACTATCCAATAATGAATCTTTAAACTCGTTAATAAAACTATTTAAATCAATTTGTATATTTGATGTTACTTGTTCCATTTTTAATCCTTAAATAAAAAGGGATACAAGCTCCCAAAGGGATTGTATCCCTTATGGGTTAATGTTTAAATTAATATAGATTTAATATTCATTTGGCAACATCAACGTAGTTATAAAACCCCGTTCATCATGCCATTCAGTAATAATCCATAGTTTTGTATCATCAGAAAGCTTATAACTTGCAAATAAGCGATCATTTTTTTGTCCTTGTTTTAATACTTGATCATTCAATTTTGTATCACTATCGTCCATATCATCTCCCCAATCGCCATTTCTATAACGACTGAAAGCTTTTGAAACAGCAAGTGCCATATCACAATCATGTTCGGCCAAAAACTTAATTCCTGGTGTATAATAAATCAATCCAGTAAGAACTGAGCATGATTGATTATTCTCAATAATTTCAACATGTTCATCATTTTCATCCAATTCATCAACTTTATTAATTTGAGTCGAAATTACCAATAACGAACCAAATGTTTCAGAATATGGAGTGAAATCCCACGCTTTTATTGAAGGAATAAATTTATCTGTCAAAATTGTTTTTGATTCAACAACAAGGCCCTCATCATCCAAAGTATCTTCAACACTTTTCAACTTTGATTTGTAAGTATCACCTTTGATAATATAAGTTTTACCTGTATTGGATTTTACAATACCGTTAATTTCACCAGCAGCTAGTGCTAGAGATAAATGCCAGTCGGACATTTTACACAACGGTTTACGTTTAGATTCACAACATCTTTTGAAAAAAAGATTAAAGTCATTCCATAATCCACCGATCTTTTTAACTTCCTGCTCTAACTCTACATCAGTAAATGATAACTTATAAAAAGATTTAATTTCACTTTTTGATTCAGGAATTTGATAATTCGGCTTATCTGTCACAGCAATCTCATCAGGAACAATTTTTCCTTCAAAAATAGCCTTAAATTTTGCCTTCATTTCATTTTTTTCCTGAAGAGCTATATCATTTTGTCGAACTTTTCTTCCAAAAATAACAACTTGGTTAAATTGCTTATCACAAGCTGTAAATATTGAAATATCAGTGAACTGACTCGCAATCCAATTTGAAAGCATCTCATCAAGCTGAGTAAACGGAATTATTAATACTAAAATACCGTTATACTGAAGAGACGGAATAGTAAAACGATAAAATATTTTCTCTAATCGTTTGTAGTCTTTTTGGTAATTTGTAATTGCTCCATTATGTTCACTTGTCAAATTTCCATATGGCGGGTTTAAAAATAATAAACCAAAAGAATTAGGTGAAATAACGGTATCAAATAAGTCACTTTTTAACAGAACATCACAATATTTTTCAGCTATATCTGCTCGATATCGATTGTATTCAATACCATACAGTTTTGCCTTATGACTAATTGAATACGTAATATTACTTGCTGCTCGAGCTTCTCCGACACAAGGATCTAAAACCCTAATAGCTGTATTATCAGTTCTTACAAAATGACTAACAATTGCATTTGTTGTAGCATCATCCGTTGGATAATAGCCATTTTTAGCAAAATTATGCGCCACTCGTGGTGATAAAAGTGCAACCATACATACTTCCTATAATAAAGTTAAAATACCATCACGAATATTTTGACTCATGATTTGAGTTAATATTGTGTCGTTTACAATGATTGTTGTTGCATCAATGTCACCAACAATTGCTTTATGTTCTTTAATCATTCCTTGTTGTTTAGCAATCGATACGATTTCGTCAGCCCAATGTTCTAAAAATGGTACAGAGGAAAGAGTTTTAATTGCATCAAAGTAACGATTATATATAGTGGAAATATCTTCTTTTTTATAAATAGAAATCATTGAATTTGAATCACGGTTTGGTTCAATAATGCGTTTATCAAAAATAAAGGCATGAATCAACGAACCAAATAATGTTTTTGTTACTTTCAATGTGCGTTTTGCATAATGCTTTCCTTCGGCTAAAAACACTCGATGATGATTTAACTTAATATCCTTCAAACCATGCTTAGTTGTTTCGCCAATCGTAAGTTTTGCAAAGAGCTCCTGCATTGCCGTATCTTTTCCCCATACAGATAAAAAAATCAGTTCGGAGTCATTATTCGCAATACAACAATCACATTTCAGATCTGGTATATCTTGTAATATAAGAATGTTACTCATTAAAAGTTTCCCCTTAAATCAATATAATCAACCTAAGGAGAAACGATCTCTAGAGAGACCTTGTTCTCCCTAGAGATAAATAGAAAAGTTAAGTTAAAATTGTTCTGGCAATTTATTCCAACATTGGCTTTTATAATCAAAACAGTAACCAAGTTCTATTAACCGTTTTTTCTGTGATCGTATTTTTAAGCGATCCTCTGTTGAATCTAGTTTAACTTGATCACCTATTGGCCACAAAAACCCAAACAGTTCTGCATCACCTGAACTATGGATAATCATAGTTTCTTCAGATTGATGCTCAGAATTAACTTTCTGAACCTCAGATGACTCTCTTTGACAAATAGGGTCTTCTGATATATGTATTATTTCTGAATCTGTTTCATCCAAGTTAAATGAATTAACTAGATCCATATCTTCAATATATGCACAACATTCAATAACAACGCGGTTGCCATAACTATATGAAGAAGATTTGATTTGTTTAATAACAAATGACCCTTCATACTTACCAGCTTCATACTGATCCAAAAGTTTATTATCTTTTAAAGAAAATTCACCGATGGACGTAAAAAGCTTTGCAACATTGAAATTGCCATATTTACCCGTTCTGGTCGTAATCACTAATTCACCAGGTATTGATATCATATTAATGCTCCAGGATAAAAAGTAAAAACCATTACCTCTTTCATCATGTCATGAGGTGAGCTGGTTTAAATAGGAAAACTATTTTTGTAGTTGATGATAATTTCTAACTTGAGTACGCCATTCTTGATTTACTTCAAAATTAGCTAATTCAAGATAATTAAGTGGACATGAATTATATGGAGGAAAAGATGATTCACAATAAAATGAATAGCTCCAAGCCTCGTTAATTTTTTTGATCAAATTACATTTTATATAACAATATTTACCCGCTAGTAAAATATTTTGATAATCATTTGTAACATTAAATTCAATTAATGACCATAATATGGTTAAACCATGAACATAGTCATTACAAACATAAAATTGCAATGTTTTTTCTTCATAATATTTACTATACACAGGAGCAATTAATAAATTAATCAACTCAGATTTAGTATGAATATTATGCTCTGAATACCATTTCATAATAACCCTCCTCAAAAAAAATCAGGAGATATCACCCAAGAGGAGTGAAAATCTCCCCCTCTTGGTTGAAATTATAATTTAGACTTATGTAAGTATTGTTGAATAATTGAACTTAATGATACATCATCTGGAATAGTTGCTTCGCAATTAACTAAAGCAAGGAAATATTCTGTTGAAAGAAGTATGTATTCGTTGGTTAACATGGATATTCTCCTAATTAAGTGAAATAAGGAGAATAATTTCCACAGGAGAAAATATTCCCCTATGGGTGAGTAAAAGATAAGTTTATATGAACTCAACATCAAATAGATGCTACCAACCTACGAATGTAGTGAGTTTGTTGGCTAATGGTATGTGATCACCTTAATAAAGGA
>NZ_JAFNNQ010000019.1:153612-221164 GCF_026536675.1 Gilliamella sp. B2717
CACTGGCAACGTCTGAGAATTAACGATCATCTTCTCGTTGTTTGCTACAAAAGTAGCTGAAAACAGTTTCTATTATAATGCAAATTATTCGCTAAATTCAATATTAAATTCAGAATCAACAGATAGTTATGTTATGCCCTTTTTCTTTTAGCCTTTTCAAGGTAGGGCCATTCCCATTATGGCCCATTACCATTAATATCCATTACCCTTTTACCCTTTGTTTTGCCATTTAAGCATTTTGCATTGACACAGAGCAAAATATATTTTATATATAAAGCATAAATTTTAATCAAAGACATAACAATGAAAAATAAAGATAAGTCAATACAATCAGACACAAGCCATAAAATGCTGTTTAATAGTGATGGATTTGAGATATTCATCAAATGTATAACTTTGTTATTTACATTTGTCGGAGCATTACTATTTTTTGTAGTAAAGCTTTTTGATATGTGGTGTGAAACCAGTACTAAAGAAGAAAAGAACAAAGATGAAATAGCATATTTCGATGATGATGGTCATGCTTACACAAAAGATGGTGAGATAAAGTGGTAATTATTTTAAATAACTGACATTTAGTATTTAATGCCAGTTATTTTGACGCTATTAATTATTTACTTTTACCTTTCGTTATTACTTTAGTTGCTATTTGACCACCTTGTTTAGCTTTATTTATTCCCTCCTTACCTGCCTCTAGCATTTTACTTGAATTTCTATCCATAAAACTATTTATTGCTACGCCCGTTTTCACTCCAGCCCACGACAAACTTCCTAGCAAAATTATAGGGAATCCAATAAAGATTATTGACGTAATAATATCAATTAAAGATTTATCACTTGTCCACCTATCAGTCATAAATTGAACAGCATTATTTTCATACATAATATTAATAAGTCTAGAGTCTAGAAAACGAGCAAGTTCCCAAACGAATGTTAAAAATATCAATGAAAATATAATAAATGTTAGCGTAATTACAGTTTTAGGCTCAAACCCTCCAATCAATATGATAATGGGTAATAAAATAATTACAGACATTAATAATACTGACTGTAGCATCGGAGCTGCTTGTCTTAATGCATCAACCTCTATGAATGTGGTCATAGACTTAAAAAATACACCAGTAGATGCAATTGCACTACCAATTTGTTGAGATACTGAAGGATCTTTATTTCCGTAATCAAGGAACATATAATCGGAGGTGGCCAACATTTTTTTGGCTGATAAAACCGAACGTAAAACAATTTCATCTCTTTCTTGTTGATTTGTTGTTATCCACTCCCAAAATGAAAATTTATTAATGTTAGGATTTATATTACCCGTTCTTGATTTTTCATTAGATTCAATCTTGATTTGTAGATTAATATTATCAATAATTTTCTTTTTTAATCCAACTTTACTATCGCTCCACCATGCTTTACACGAAGGATAACCAGTATAATCATCACCTGGTGTTAAACCGACATCTCTCTGCTCGTCATATGGCCAATCTTTTTGAGGTTTCTGAGCTCTAAAAGAATCATAATATCCTGGTGTATTTAAATAATATGATGACCCAAGCCATGTTACATCATTGATTAAATCATCTGGTAATTTAGGTAATTCAGCACTCAATTTATTAAAAGACGGGTTAAAACAAAATGAATAAAACTCATTCGCTTCTTTTTTCAAAATCGGATCTGTCACAGCTAATTCTGAAATTGTTGAACGAACCTCTCGTAAATCCGTATTACACGGTAATGTCGTAACTACAGATTGTGTAACACCAGAAGATAAAGAATGTACAAAGTACCACCAAATGGGTACATAGACTTGCTTTCCACTAAGTAGAATATTATTATGTTTAAATGATGAATTTTCTGGTGATATTTCGGCATAAGAACAATTCATTTTTTGTTGTGTAATTTTTCCTTCATCTATAACTGCTGAATATCCGCTATGTTCATAATGTAATACTCGAATATCAAGAGGGATTGAGGGATAACATGCAAAGAAAATTACAACCATACTTATATAAACGTAAGTTTCTAATCGAGTAACAATAACGTTTGCATGCTTACCTTTTAATTCACCATCTTCTCTAATTTTCATAAGAATGCTAAGCATTTTAAAAATAAATGGCAAAATAAAAATACCAGATGTTGATATAATGTTCCATATTCCGTTATTAATCAACCAAGCTAGTGACAATGTCACATAGTCAAAAAAACTCATTGCAGACATTTTAATTACCCCATAAAACGCATAAAGAGCATTGTTTCATTAAAACAAATTAAAACAACGCATATAATGCTGGTTTTGAAGAATAGCTTGTTGTAATCCTTCTGTTTTTCATTTTTAATTTTGGTTTTTATCATCTGTTTAAATTTAAATAAAAGAAAATAAATAAAACAATAAATGACTAAACGAATTACCAGAAAAAAACAATAATTGTTATTCAAAAATCCATTAATGGAAGCAACTTTATGTTCTGTTTCAAATGAAAAAATAGATACTATGCAACAAAGCAACCCAAGTAAAATAAAAAGAGAAATGACAAATTTAATAGCTTTTTTCTTATTCATATTTAGCCCATTATTTATTTGCATCAAAAGATTCATGACTGTCGATTGGAAAAATAATGCCTTGTTGCCTTTGCAATTTTCGCTCTTGTATGACTAATAAAGTATTTCCAGCAATAGATTTACGCATATCGTACTCTAATTTAATTTGATTCAGCTCCATATCCAGCTCATCGATTTGATCTATAATTTTAGATTGGGCTTGCTCATTTTTTGCGATGTTTGGCTCTTTACGTCCAGCTAAAATAATACGTCTTGCCATCATTGCCTCTTCAATAGTTCTAGACAACGCCATCTCGCTAGCTAAACGGCTCACTAGCACGACTCTTTCATTATCCTCTCGTAAAGTTTCAATTACGCTCCGAGTTACATTCACTGAACTCCCTTCCAATGATTCCAATTCTGCTTTATTAATTGGTTTTGTGCCATTTACTAGATCAACTAATTTTTTATAATAGAGTTCATAGTATTCTTGAGTTTTAGGGTTCAAACCTGTACCTGGTTTTCCTATATCATTATCATTTTTATTTTCACTATCAGTTATCATGGTTCGTTCACCGATTACATCAGTTAACCAAACTTGTGCGTCACTTGGTTTATTCCATGTTCTATATACTCCTCCCTTATCTTGCGCATTACTAACAGGTGTTGTATCTGTAACTGTTCTATTAATCAATGAGTTATATCCAGCTAATGCGACATCACTAGTTATGTTAATGGGGTGTTGTCCCTTTCCGCCTCTTTTTGATCCTCCTATCCAAGAGATACCATTTTTTCCGGCCTCATTATCAATTTGTTTATCAACTCTAATAGCATCAACTTTCTTTCCATTCAACATCTCGGCCATATTTTCGGCCTTAGCAGATTGAACCAAACTTGCAGAATCTGAATAATCAGTCATCTTTTCAGCTAGTTGCTTACAGCTAGTCTTAATATCGGAATAATCTAACTTTGCTTGTAACACCCCGTTTGTCAACAAATCATAAAGCTGAGGATTAGAGCGTTGAATAATCAAAGCGGGCAAACTGGCCACTGCGCCTTTAGCATTGTTAATAACCTCACTCATAATATTGTTAAAACCATCTGTCACACCGTTAAGTTGATTTGAAATTGTTGAGCTAATATCAAAATTACCGCACATCAAACTTGAGTTCCATTTGCCCATATTTATAATCGATTTGGGTTTATCAAATGTATATGTAGATCCCTTTACTGAACCACCTCCGATACGATAATAAAGGCTATCAGATATCCCCCCAGTTGAATTAGCGTAACTATATGCGCTAATTGTTAGTAATAATGTTGTTATAGTTATTGTTGTTTTTTTTGCCATATCATCCCCCAGAATCAATACTGTATAAAAATTTTTGCCCTCGTTTCTTACAACATGCATACGGTCTCCACAAAGCATAAACATAGGCCCCATCAATACTAGCTGTATCATCAATATTTGGAAAAATGCCACATGACATATTCAATGTTGGTGCCAGTTGTTGCCATTTATGATTTTTTGTATTTTCTTTAACAGGAGCCGGTGGCCAAAAACCATCTTTTTTGCGCTTAGTATAATTTTGAACAATATGTAATGAATTACTATTAGTCAGTACATCAGCACCACGTTGAACCACCACAGCCCCTGCTTTAAAATCATCATTTTGCGTAACCGCCCCTGCTCTTGGATAAATATTTCCCCACATATTAGAGGAATTACCAATCTCTCGTACGCCTGGAGACAATGCCTCTGGATATACTGATTCAACAAGTGCTAATCGCCATGCAATAAAATCAAGTTCACTCACGAAATAAGGATAAAATGGCGTTACCCCATTATCACAGTAGTAGCCCATACCTGACAGCATTTGAGAAAAAGCAGCACCGCCTGGATGCCCAATAGCTTGAACATCTTTAAAACGAATTTTTGTTCGATTATTTGCTTGACGATTATTTGTATCCCCTCCTCCTTGAATATTTGACCCTACTAATGAACTTGCTGATGATGTGATTGTATTAATTTCAGTCCAAGGATTTTTAAATGGTTGTTCATATGTAGACATAACAACATCAGGAATATAATGCTTCACTTTTACAGATGTTCTGATTTTGCATCCGTATGAGCAAAAAAGCCAAAAACATGTCCCTGCAATTTTATATTCAGTACAACTAGTTGAGAGAGCTGATTGAACTATTTGTTGAGTACTAATATAAGTGGCAAAACTCGGCATAGTAATTATGAGTCCAAGTAAACTAAATTTTATTTTTTTTATCATTATTTCCCCTCATTAAAATCATGAATTGCACGTGCCACATCTGTTATTCCGTAAATCACATTTTTTTCATTAATAACAATTGCAGGGTATTTTTTTATACCAAGATTAAATGCTTTTATAACCGTTTTTTGGGCTTCAATTATTTTAGATTCATACGTTTTCCACTCTGAAGAATTCAATTTTTTCTCAACATCCGAATAAGCATCATTAATATCACTAGATAACTCACCAAAAAAAGAATTCAAAAGAATTTCTGTACCATCTAAATCATAAATTTGACAATTATCATGACAATTTTTAATTTGACTTATTTGCTCATGATTAACGAAAACATCAATACTATGAATATCTGCCCCAATACATTGAAAACTTGCAAATACAATCAGTCCTAATATACGTTTCATGCATCAGCCCCCACAGTTAAAGTCATTAAATGTTTAATAAGCAAAAATGCATCAATCCAGTCAACAACATCAATACATAGACGTTTCCCTGTTTCAATATCAGCTAATTGTGGCCAATGGATTTTATTTAAATTAGGATTGCATGATACTTCAATTAAACACGCTGATTTTTTTCCTTCAAAAGCGATTAAAGCATATTGTTTATACAGTATTTCAAATTTGGTATGATCATCTACAGGTATACGGCACAAACGTAATTTAGTCGAAATTATGTCCCCAATTTTTCCTAATAATTCAAAACTGAATTCTTCAAAATCTTTACTATGAACAAGATTAATATTTGATTTTTTTAATGAAGTTGCATTAAATAAAAAAGTATTATCATTCATTATGAATCCTTAGATATTCGTGAACTAATACCTCGAGCTTCATCTAATTTTTCAGATACTTTAATAGCAGCATCTAGTTCGCTGATATTAAATTCTTTCATTAGTTTCATTCTCTCCGCTTTTTCATCCTTTTCGGTCATAGCTAGTGCTAAAAAAAGGCTTGGGGGAACGATTCGGAAAAGGCATTCTACATTTTTTGATAACACAACGCCCTCGGTGTACTGACGAGCAGATTTACAAGCAGAAGTGATCATTGAAATTTGTTCATCTGTTAATGCTTTAAAACGACGTATCTTCTCTGCTTCAGATGATTCTGTTACTAACATTTCCCACCACTCTATCATCGATAACAACTTTGATGCAGCATCAGGAAAATCTTCCATATTTTGAGTTGCTAACCACAACCATACTCCTAATTTACGCCACATTTTTGACGCTTTTGTTAAATAGGCTGCTGTAAGTGGTTTTACGGTAATAATATGTGACTCATCGGTAATATTAACGATAGCTCTTGATTGATGTTGATATTGTTCCCCCATATTATTTATGTGATTAATTAGAGAAATATATGCAATTGATAATTGAGCCTCATAACCTTCACGGGCAAAAGTCGCTAAATCGACATGAATCACATCAACATCAGGCCAAGATGTTCCCTGTTGGTTAAATATTTCACCTTCAAATCCTTGAGTGAACATACTTAATGATTCAGCCATTTCATATGCTTTTGCACGCCGAGCTTCTGGTAAATTTACATCTTTACTTAAAGAAAATAATGCATCTTGAACATCACTTGGAATAGCTTGCCGTTTTTCTGCATATGCAACTTGAGCGGCCATAACGATAGCCTGTCTAATCATTGCCCTATCTGAACGACGAAGCAACTCATCCTCTTTTTCTTCTCCACCTGTGATCATTAAACGTATAGATATTTCTATTTCACCAAGCACATCTCGTTGTGCATCTTCATCATCATTTTGTTCAAGTGCTTCACTAACAATATCATCACTCAAATTGTTTTCATCGATTTCAAACTGAATATCTTTATTTTGTAAAATTAAATGAGAATCAGCTAATGGATTAAGCACTACACCGCTTCCTGGTTTTAAACAAACTCGATAAACGCTTACTCCTTGTTGCTCCATAAAATCAACAAGAAGGCCGAAAGAATTACCCGTCTCGACAATAATCATTCGTGGACGATACATAGCAACAAGCTGAGCTATTTCGATATTTAGTGTTGCTGATTTACCTGCACCGGTTGGACCTAAAATAAGTTTGTGACCATTTTGAGCTTTATCAACCATAGGATCGTAGCTTAACGGCTCACCTCCTCGATTAAAAAAAGTTACGCCTGGATGACCTGTTCCAGTGCTCCTTCCCAAAACAGGTAATAAATTAGCCAAATGTTTGCACCAATTAAATTTAACGTATAATCGTTGTGGGTCATTTTGAGGGTTATAATTCATCGGCAACCATCGTAAAAACGAGGAAGCAGGAGCAACTTCATTAGCTTCAGCTACTGTGACAAGACCATTGTTGTTGAGTACTGAACTCAGTGCTTGTATTCTACGTTTTAATCCACTTATACTTGAATCCTTAACATAAAATGCAACAGAGCTGTAATACATTTTTTTACGTTGACGAATATACTCCATAGCTTCAGCACAATCTTCTTTAACAGACAAAGATTCAGCATTCTCACCAATCGCTTTACCACGAATAAAATTGATATGATCTTCTAGTTTATCTTGAGGATGAGTTACAATTGTTAAACACATCATTGTTGATTCTGGCAATACATCAAAAAGCGCATTTATTCCATCGGCTTTACTTGTCTCACCTGTAATATGGCCAATCTTGGGGGGAAGCTTTAATCTATCGACAACAACAACCGCATGTGGTGTATTATCAAAATGCCAGTAACCTTCTTTAATCTCTGGCTCACTATAAAAAAGGTTTTCTGCAAAATCAGTAATTATAGGTAACTCATCAATCTGTTTTTGCTCATCCATCAACTGCTTAATAAAGTTTTTTCCACCTTGTAACGGTGAGGGATTAAATATTTGAGCTAACCAACGAGAAACCTCATTTTTTCCCAATCTATTGACTACAATTCCTGCTCCTTTCAACGCAAGTGTCAAATTATTACAAACAATATCAAGTGATTCTTGTGGATTTAAATCTTCAC
This sequence comes from Gilliamella sp. B2717, assembly GCF_026536675.1. Taxonomy (NCBI): domain Bacteria; kingdom Pseudomonadati; phylum Pseudomonadota; class Gammaproteobacteria; order Orbales; family Orbaceae; genus Gilliamella; species Gilliamella sp. B2717. Next base: position 161,423 of record NZ_JAFNNQ010000019.1, read on the forward strand.
GTTCTTTGGTACCGAGATATCGATATATAACCAGCCGAGTTTTTCTAATTTGTCCTCGCCAAAGTGTTTTAGTAACTGTATTATCAAAAAAAAGCCCATCTTTTTTAGTAATATTATCAAGATGCGCTTCCATTATGCTTAGCCATTTTTTTGTAAATTCAGTTTCTTTAGCATGTGGTTTAGGATATTGTCTTAATAAAGAGATATAATCTTGCAAATTATCCTCATCTTGACAAAAATATTGTATGATCCATGGATTAGTATCTCTTTCATCAAAAGTATCCTCGATACTATTTGTTACAATATCACTTATATCACGAAGTTTAGATATTGATTTTGCTTCAGTGCCATACGGAATAATTTCAAATACCGCACCAACAGAGCGACCATCTTCAAGTAAAATTGAATTGTGAACCTCATCAAATTCAACCCAAGGTAAATAATCAATAATTGATTTCTTCCCATTACTGGCATAAATGAAGTTTTTTTTATGCCTATGAGTCAAATTGCCTTGCCTTTTAGGTTTATCACTTACTTGAATTTCTTTTTGTAAACCTTTTTTCTTACTAAATAATTTCATTAGTAATTCTCCACTCTTTCACCATAGTAATTATCCACTCTTTCACCAGGCATAGCATATTGCACATCGCCATAGAATGAGAATGCAGTTGAATATCCTGGTACGGGTAATTTCCCATTAGTCAAATGAGGATAGACATACATAACTAAATCGGGGTTCGGTAAACGTTGAAAGAGATTATTAATTTCTTGTTCTGCTGTTCGTGTATGAGTCATCATTTCAACATTTTGGGTTAAATTATCAACTTCTCGTCTAAGTTGAAGTCGATTATCAAACAATTGAGAAGCACCTCCTCCTGTTTTTTTATTGTAAATATCACTCATTGTCTCACTGCTATGTGGAAACATTTTTTCTTTTGAAGTACTACAACCAGATAAAAATAGAGCTGTGACAAAAGTTAATAAAAGAATAGTCATTTTTTTTTGTTTCTGTTTCATTAATCAAGCACTCCAATTTTTTTAGTATTCATCTCATAATCAACAAGTCTGCCATCAAATAAATAATCAATTTGTAGCTCCTTATTAATGTGAATGGCAATTTCTTTACCTGGTGGAACATAAACTGCATCAAAAGTTTGCCCATAGCGTTTATTTAACCAATCAATCGTCTGATTAATTCCTCCACTCAGTCCTTTTCCTAAAACGTATTGACCATTATTACCAGTAACGGCATTGGTAACATTTGATCCATCTGTTACAACAGTAGTATTTTGTTGTGCCATTGCATCTGCCGCTGCTGCTGCTGTACCTAACCCTATTACAGTTGATAAATATTGGCTGGCATTAGATTTGACTTCACCTGAAACACATGGAATACCATATTCATCAGATAACCACCCAATACTTTCATCTTTATTGCCATTATTTTTTGAGTCAGGAATAGTGATAATTCGCCCATCATCAAAAACAAATGTAATTGATTTAACGTTACCTCTTACGCAAGATAGAACGTAATCACCGGATGCAGTCCCAGAAACAATTGCTCCTTCAACATGTGGTAATTCAATTCCATTTGAAATTAAATTATCTCGCCCTATCACGGCTTTAAACGGATACGGATCTGATACAACACCATCAATAGGAACTCGTCCAAGTAACGCTGTCATTGAAACAGAGCCGATTAGAGTTGAATTTACAGGTACTGTATAAAATGGTTGAAGATCTTTTTCTTCTTTTCGCTCGCCAATAGGCTGATTGATATTATCTTTATGATCTTTCAATTTTGAACGAATTGGGTCCTTCCCATTAAAACTGGACGGGAACTGAAATTCCGGCGCACTTCTACCTTTACTACTAACAATTTGGTCAGCAGGATTAACCCATTGAATTTCATCACTATTAGATATATCAACATTACTACTTGACTGACTTGCTTGTCCTCTTCCTATTGGGATTGAAACTGATTTTGAATCAACCGTTTCATTAGAACTAGATATGGTTGAGGTTGTTGTTAATTTATTAAGCTTATCTGTCAGAATTGAAACTTTTTTTTCTAGCTCTGAAGGCTCATTAGATTTGGAATCATTTGATGGAGGTTCTATCTTATACTGTGGTACTCTTGTTTTTTTCAAATTTTCATTTTCAGATTTTAAATTTTTAATTTCTTTTACTATATCAGCTTGATCCTTTTTTAACGTCTTAACTAGCGTCACTAAAGTCTGAACTGTATCTTTTTCAGTATCCCCAGTAATGCCTAGTACAGATAAATCTTCTTCATTCAAATCTGCTATTTCAACGATTTCATCAGTTACTGATGATGCTTGTTTTTTATTTTTATTCGAAATGACTACAATAAAAATCCCCACTAGGATTAAACTACCAACGATAATTGGTAACAATTTATTACCTTTGATTGTTGCCATATTATTCCCCTCTACCATTTAATTCAGGTAAAAATGCATTGATTACTTTACCTTTAGTAACAATATAAAGCATAGTGGTATCAGCAGGTTCCCCTTGAGGACCCAATATATTGTGTTGAAATGTTGCTGAATAAAAATTACCCTGCAACAGCCTTGCATCTAAATTGACATAACCTTTGCTATAATTAACTAATTTGATGGCTACAACTTCATAATTTTTTAGCCTCCACACTGATTTAGGCTCAGCAGTAATAGGAAGTTGTGGCACAAGCCTGGTTAATATTGGAGGCAAAGACATAGAAATTTGTTTAATACCAGGTACTTTTTCAATTGCTCGCAAGGGGGCATAATAATTTTGTGCTGCATATCGAGTAAGCAAAACTGGAGTAGGTAATGCTTGTTCATCATGTACAGTTGTATAATTTTCTTCTATTTTTTTTAAATTAGCTTCATCTTCAGTCGTGATTTTAATTGTTTCTAATTTCTTTTTGGATGGTCCATTTCCTGTAAGATCAATTAAAATTATTTCACCAGACTCGAGATCTTTTAGCATTAATCGAGTTTCAGTAAATGGCGCATTGCTTTTTAAATATAAAACCCCGCCTAGGCTTTGTACTCGGAGCTTAGCTTGTAACGATATGGGTAATCCGACTGATATATTTCTTTCTAAAATTACCATTCTTTCATCATTCTGATTAATAGTAATTTTGATAGGTGTTCTGTCCCATGTAATTAATTCAACAGCTATAGCATTATTAATTGACAATACAAAAATCAATAATGTCATGATCAATTGAGGAAGTTTTAAAATCATCTGATTATTCATTGTGTTCTCCTACAGACGACGTAAGTCTTAAAGGTTGGCTTGCATAACAATTAAGCTTTAAACCCCAAGGGTTTTCTTCAGGATTTGTATCACTTTTAACAACACTAAGTGGATAACGAACCATTGCTCGTTTAACGGCTTCCCCTTTGTAATATTCATCAATATATAAATCGAATGTTACAATCCACGCTTTATCCGATAAAATTTGTACTCTTGGCTCAAACTGATTCGTTTGATAATTTTTGATCTCTGAATTAATTCCACGTCCGTCAATTTCAGCTACATTTCTAACGCGCTCTCTTAGTTCACCGCCCTGTCGTCTTTCTTCATATTCATTCAATAGTACCACCTTGCATTGTGGTGTTAAGTACGGAGTGAGCTTATTTATATTACGTTTATAATCAATTTCTCCATTGCTTGGCCAGTTATTAAGTTGCTGAAAAATATAAAATGCAAATCCGTATATGTTACTAGGATCTATATCTGACCAAAGCCGAGTACTACCCGACCGAGTATCTGGTGGAATATGAATAGTCAAATCTTTAGGCGCTGAACGCCATCCCCAGGCCATAGCTAAAATAATTACAAGCAATACAATAATCACAAATCTCAGTGATTGGATGTGTTTATCTCTCCCAGTAAGTGCATGTAAATATTTCATTTTTGTTTTACCTTATTATATTTTCGTTTTTTTCGTCTAACGATAAATTGTTCATCATTAAAAATTAGATTATTTCCATTGAATCCTTTCTTTGCGAAAAACAAATCAATAGACCGTGAAAACCAAGTTTCTGGTTTACCTCGCTTTAATTTAGCGATTTTATTTCCACCAAAAAAAAGGGTTGGCAATGGCATGAAAACAATCGCTGAGGGAATTAACACCCAGCGACCAAATAAGATAAATAAGATAATTCCTAACAAACTACCAATAATTGTACCAACTCCAATCATCAATAATAATTCACGGACTGTCATACCTTTGTAAACTACTGGCATCCGATTAAGACGGTCTGGAAGCATTTTAATGTCGTTATCTTTCATCTTATTTATTTATCTATTAATTTAGCAATGTTTCAGCTGCCAATGTTGCAAACCAAATACAAGCAACAACTAATACAACACCTATAACAACTAAAGTACCAAATTTTGCCCACGAGCCTTTACCCTCGCCGATATTGTTATATTCAATTAGGATATTTTTTGCTGCGACAATAAAAGCACCGCCAACGATAATCAACCCTCCAACGGCGAAACCGTCATACATATATGCTTGCATATTGGGTAATAGCCCGCCTTTTTTACCCTGTGATGGGTCATCTATAGATGGCATTTTTGCCATTACATGTTGTCCCCATAAAGCTAACCCAAATAGAAAGATCTTACTTTTTATCTGAAATAATTCTTTTGCTTTTTTAAACATGAATTTTTTCTCCTTAAAAATTTTTATTGAAAATAAATAAAAGATCCCAGTATTAAAACAAAAACAACAGCTCGAATAATAACTGATGGCAACTCATCAATCTTTAGACCTTCATTCCCTAAACCTTTTAAGAGACAAAAAATAATGATAGCTACTATAAATAGAGCTATACCGATACATATTGCACCAAAAAAATTGAAGGATTGATCCATTGTGAATGTTGCACCATCTTCAAAAGCCTTAAGTGTTTTTTCGCTCATATCATTCATTTTGATATTCGCCTTCAATCACTGGAAAGTTAAGCGAACGAGGTTGAGATCTTGTCGGGGATATGTAGCTTTCAATACCTTGCATGACATGATCAATATCATTTTGTATTGCTTTATAGTTAAAATGATAACGTTCTGATTGCTCGGTTCCTGAAACAATTTCACTTTTAAGTAAAGATTGTTTAACTTGTTTGAGTTGTTTTAACACTAATGCGAGTTCTTCTTTTTCGTTTGCTACAGCCAAATCAGAGCTTAACAATAAAGATAAACCAACTATTGAAAGAATTATGTTAGGATGCTTTCGCATGTTTTTTCTCCAGTTTTGAACCGGATTTCTACTATAATGATTAATATGAAAAAAACATCAATTAAATCTTTTTTGATTTTTTAAAAAAAATTAGCTTAGGGGTCTGACGCTCAGTGGAACGAAAACTCACGTTAAGGGATTTTGGTCATGAGATTATCAAAAAGGATCTTCACCTAGATCCTTTTAAATTAAAAATGAAGTTTTAAATCAATCTAAAGTATATATGAGTAAACTTGGTCTGACAGTTACCAATGCTTAATCAGTGAGGCACCTATCTCAGCGATCTGTCTATTTCGTTCATCCATAGTTGCCTGACTCCCCGTCGTGTAGATAACTACGATACGGGAGGGCTTACCATCTGGCCCCAGTGCTGCAATGATACCGCGAGACCCACGCTCACCGGCTCCAGATTTATCAGCAATAAACCAGCCAGCCGGAAGGGCCGAGCGCAGAAGTGGTCCTGCAACTTTATCCGCCTCCATCCAGTCTATTAATTGTTGCCGGGAAGCTAGAGTAAGTAGTTCGCCAGTTAATAGTTTGCGCAACGTTGTTGCCATTGCTGCAGGCATCGTGGTGTCACGCTCGTCGTTTGGTATGGCTTCATTCAGCTCCGGTTCCCAACGATCAAGGCGAGTTACATGATCCCCCATGTTGTGCAAAAAAGCGGTTAGCTCCTTCGGTCCTCCGATCGTTGTCAGAAGTAAGTTGGCCGCAGTGTTATCACTCATGGTTATGGCAGCACTGCATAATTCTCTTACTGTCATGCCATCCGTAAGATGCTTTTCTGTGACTGGTGAGTACTCAACCAAGTCATTCTGAGAATAGTGTATGCGGCGACCGAGTTGCTCTTGCCCGGCGTCAACACGGGATAATACCGCACCACATAGCAGAACTTTAAAAGTGCTCATCATTGGAAAACGTTCTTCGGGGCGAAAACTCTCAAGGATCTTACCGCTGTTGAGATCCAGTTCGATGTAACCCACTCGTGCACCCAACTGATCTTCAGCATCTTTTACTTTCACCAGCGTTTCTGGGTGAGCAAAAACAGGAAGGCAAAATGCCGCAAAAAAGGGAATAAGGGCGACACGGAAATGTTGAATACTCATACTCTTCCTTTTTCAATATTATTGAAGCATTTATCAGGGTTATTGTCTCATGAGCGGATACATATTTGAATGTATTTAGAAAAATAAACAAATAGGGGTTCCGCGCACATTTCCCCGAAAAGTGCCACCTGACGTCTAAGAAACCATTATTATCATGACATTAACCTATAGTATCACGAGGCCCTTTCGTCTTCAAGAATTTTATAAACCGTGGAGCGGGCAATACTGAGCTGATGAGCAATTTCCGTTGCACCAGTGCCCTTCTGATGAAGCGTCAGCACGACGTTCCTGTCCACGGTACGCCTGCGGCCAAATTTGATTCCTTTCAGCTTTGCTTCCTGTCGGCCCTCATTCGTGCGCTCTAGGATCCTCCGGCGTTCAGCCTGTGCCACAGCCGACAGGATGGTGACCACCATTTGCCCCATATCACCGTCGGTACTGATCCCGTCATCAATGAACCGGACTGCCACGCCCTGAGCGTCAAATTCCTTTATCAGTTGGATCATATCGGCAGTGTCGCGGCCAAGACGGTCGAGCTTCTTAACCAGAATGACATCATCTTCCTCCACCTTCATCCTCAGCAAATCCAGCCCTTCCCGATCTGTTGAACTGCCGGATGCCTTATCGGTAAATATACGGTTTGCTTTCACACCTGCGTCTTTGAGTGCTCTGACCTGAAGATCAAGAGACTGCTGACTGGTTGAGACCCGAGCGTAACCAAAAAGTCGCATAAAAATGTACCTTAAATCGAATATCGGACAACTCATGTCTATTATTACAAATTTACGATTTAATAGACATATTAATGTAACAGTTTTACGATGTCCGATAATTTATAACATTTCGTACGGTTGCAAAAATGTTACTAAATGCCCGTCAGGCAGGGAGGCCGATATGCCCGTTGACTTTCTGACCACTGAGCAGACTGAAAGCTATGGCAGATTCACCGGTGAACCGGATGAGCTTCAGCTGGCACGATATTTTCACCTTGATGAAGCAGACAAGGAATTTATCGGAAAAAGCAGAGGTGATCACAACCGTCTGGGCATTGCCCTGCAAATTGGATGTGTCCGTTTTCTGGGCACCTTCCTCACCGATATGAATCATATTCCTTCCGGCGTCCGGCATTTTACCGCCAGACAGCTCGGGATTCGTGATATCACCGTTCTTGCAGAATACGGTCAGAGGGAAAATACCCGCCGTGAGCATGCAGCGCTGATACGTCAGCACTATCAGTATCGTGAATTTGCCTGGCCCTGGACATTTCGCCTTACCCGTCTTTTATATACCCGGAGCTGGATAAGCAACGAACGTCCTGGCCTGCTTTTCGATCTGGCGACAGGGTGGCTTATGCAACATCGTATTATTCTCCCCGGAGCCACTACGCTGACCCGGTTGATTTCAGAGGTAAGGGAAAAGGCGACGTTGCGCCTGTGGAACAAACTGGCACTGATACCGTCAGCCGAACAGCGTTCACAGCTGGAGATGCTGCTGGGGCCAACTGATTGCAGCCGCCTGTCTTTACTGGAATCACTGAAAAAGGGCCCTGTGACCATCAGTGGTCCGGCGTTTAATGAAGCAATTGAACGCTGGAAAACTCTGAACGATTTTGGCCTGCATGCTGAAAACCTGAGTACACTCCCGGCTGTGCGCCTGAAAAATCTCGCACGTTATGCTGGTATGACTTCGGTGTTCAATATTGCCAGGATGTCACCGCAGAAAAGGATGGCGGTTCTGGTTGCCTTTGTCCTTGCATGGGAAACGCTGGCGCTGGATGATGCATTGGACGTTCTGGACGCCATGCTGGCCGTTATCATCCGTGACGCCAGAAAGATTGGGCAGAAAAAACGGCTCCGCTCGCTGAAGGATCTGGATAAATCTGCATTGGCGCTCGCCAGCGCATGTTCGTACCTGCTGAAAGAAGAAACACCGGACGAATCGATTCGTGCTGAGGTGTTCAGCTACATCCCAAGGCAAAAGCTGGCTGAAATCATCACGCTTGTCCGTGAAATTGCCCGGCCCTCAGACGATAATTTTCATGAAGAAATGGTGGAGCAGTACGGGCGCGTTCGTCGTTTCCTGCCCCATCTGCTGAATACCGTTAAATTTTCATCCGCACCTGCCGGGGTTACCACTCTGAATGCCTGTGACTACCTCAGCCGGGAGTTCAGCTCACGGCGGCAGTTTTTTGACGACGCACCAACGGAAATTATCAGTCGGTCATGGAAACGGCTGGTGATTAACAAGGAAAAACATATCACCCGCAGGGGATACACGCTCTGCTTTCTCAGTAAACTGCAGGATAGTCTGAGGCGGAGGGATGTCTACGTTACCGGCAGTAACCGGTGGGGAGATCCTCGTGCAAGATTACTACAGGGTGCTGACTGGCAGGCAAACCGGATTAAGGTTTATCGTTCTTTGGGGCACCCGACAGACCCGCAGGAAGCAATAAAATCTCTGGGTCATCAGCTTGATAGTCGTTACAGACAGGTTGCTGCACGTCTTTGCGAAAATGAGGCTGTCGAACTCGATGTTTCTGGCCCGAAGCCCCGGTTGACAATTTCTCCCCTCGCCAGTCTTGATGAGCCGGACAGTCTGAAACGACTGAGCAAAATGATCAGTGATCTACTCCCTCCGGTGGATTTAACGGAGTTGCTGCTCGAAATTAACGCCCATACCGGATTTGCTGATGAGTTTTTCCATGCTAGTGAAGCCAGTGCCAGAGTTGATGATCTGCCCGTCAGCATCAGCGCCGTGCTGATGGCTGAAGCCTGCAATATCGGTCTGGAACCACTGATCAGATCAAATGTTCCTGCACTGACCCGACACCGGCTGAACTGGACAAAAGCGAACTATCTGCGGGCTGAAACTATCACCAGCGCTAATGCCAGACTGGTTGATTTTCAGGCAACGCTGCCACTGGCACAGATATGGGGTGGAGGAGAAGTGGCATCTGCAGATGGAATGCGCTTTGTTACGCCAGTCAGAACAATCAATGCCGGACCGAACCGCAAATACTTTGGTAATAACAGAGGGATCACCTGGTACAACTTTGTGTCCGATCAGTATTCCGGCTTTCATGGCATCGTTATACCGGGGACGCTGAGGGACTCTATCTTTGTGCTGGAAGGTCTTCTGGAACAGGAGACCGGGCTGAATCCAACCGAAATTATGACCGATACAGCAGGTGCCAGCGAACTTGTCTTTGGCCTTTTCTGGCTGCTGGGATACCAGTTTTCTCCACGCCTGGCTGATGCCGGTGCTTCGGTTTTCTGGCGAATGGACCATGATGCCGACTATGGCGTGCTGAATGATATTGCCAGAGGGCAATCAGATCCCCGAAAAATAGTCCTTCAGTGGGACGAAATGATCCGGACCGCTGGCTCCCTGAAGCTGGGCAAAGTACAGGCTTCAGTGCTGGTCCGTTCATTGCTGAAAAGTGAACGTCCTTCCGGACTGACTCAGGCAATCATTGAAGTGGGGCGCATCAACAAAACGCTGTATCTGCTTAATTATATTGATGATGAAGATTACCGCCGGCGCATTCTGACCCAGCTTAATCGGGGAGAAAGTCGCCATGCCGTTGCCAGAGCCATCTGTCACGGTCAAAAAGGTGAGATAAGAAAACGATATACCGACGGTCAGGAAGATCAACTGGGCGCACTGGGGCTGGTCACTAACGCCGTCGTGTTATGGAACACTATTTATATGCAGGCAGCCCTGGATCATCTCCGGGCGCAGGGTGAAACACTGAATGATGAAGATATCGCACGCCTCTCCCCGCTTTGCCACGGACATATCAATATGCTCGGCCATTATTCCTTCACGCTGGCAGAACTGGTGACCAAAGGACATCTGAGACCATTAAAAGAGGCGTCAGAGGCAGAAAACGTTGCTTAACGTGAGTTTTCGTTCCACTGAGCGTCAGACCCCGCTTACAAATATTTCTTAAATGAACCAAATGTAATGCTAATACTTAGACCAAATAAAAAAGCCATCGGTATAAATATCGTATTGGGATGGATTGAGAAAGGAACTGATAAATAGATAAGCCATGATAAAATTAACATGGGCTTTATCCACGCTTTAGAATGATAATATAGAAAACTTGATTCACGACCCGCTCCAAACCTTCGAATGTCTCGCCGAACAAGCCCATCGACGCAACCAACAATAGATGCAAGTATGAAAATAGGTATTGAAAGAATCAAAATAACTAAGCGAACCAAAAAAACCAATATAACATTAATAATGGCTTTCACGTAAACGCCTACTGAATTAATATATTTATATATAATAGAACTCTCATCGTTCACTGTTCCATCTATTATTTCAATTAATCCAGTTTTGATAGCAATAAATTGATATGCATTAGTAATAATATTTTCTGCAAAAACTAAAGGCTCAGACAAAATAAAACTATCAACAAAGTCTTTAGTCAAGTAACCAAACTCAGTATTAAGCATTTCTTTACTATGACTATCACCTAGTTCTGGCCAAAAAAATGTTATACCAATACATTCAATTACAATGCTTATAAGAAGTGAAAAAAAAAGGGTAGAAATTATAGAGACAATAAATCCTTTTTTTCTTGTTGTATTCGAATTAGTGTCCGATTTTTCAATATTAGCCATGATTCTTATTTATCCGAATTTAAAGTATGTAAAAAAGCTTTTTCATCATCATCAATGTCCAATGCTAAATGAACTGGTAATTCATTTTCCTGAGAACAATTAATTTCTGAATCATTATCTATTTCAGACTTTTCCCATGCTGAATGTGAACTTAACCACCAGTTTTCACCCGTTGAATAACTTTTGGCCATTTCTTTAGAAAGTGTATTGATGGAATCGGGCATCATAATATCTTGCTCTTTAGACGGAAGCGGCATGCGAACTTTATATAAAACCCCTCCGTTAGTCAGGACAAATGCTTGACCTCTAGGCAACTGTATTAGTTCTGACGGCTCTAGTAATGGCATTGACTCAGTGCTAATTCTGTCTTGAGTGCTCGAAGTAAAATCTGTTTTTGTATCAGGACTCGGTGTATCGCTTGCACCTGATACTACCGTATTTTTATAAATATCAACTTTAGGAAGCTGTGACGTAATAAGTTCTGCTGTTTTAGTTTCACGAACTCGTAGCATAATTATATTATTGAAATTACCTTGCACTTGCCCTGCTTTTGCGGCACTCCCCACTTTAACCTCAATATCTGAAATCGTTTGAGTGTATGCAGTAACATTTATTCCTGCCCCTCGGGCTTTGTTCACAAGTGGAATAAACTCATCTCCCATAATTTCATTTACTTCATCAGTATGTAAACACACATTGATTTTAGATCTATTCTCGCCCGGTAACCCATCATCAACACCATATTTATAAATATATCCAGCTATTGATACCAGATCTGCTAGCATTGAGTTTCCAACCGCAGATCCAACCACCGCATCTGACAGCGCATCAAGTCCAATATAGACAATTCCTTTTTTCCGAATAACTTGCTCCCAATCAAAAATTGGTCGTTCATCATTGATATCCAAGTAGTCGGGGGCTAATAATTGTGCAGTTTTTCCTGTTGTCAACTTCTCTAAAAATGGCATTAATGAAGCAACAATTTTATCAAAGTATGTTTTATCGTATTGAATTGCTGAACGCAAACCTTCAAGAACATCATCACGAATTTTTTTAGCAGCTATATAGTCATAAAGTGCTACGACAAATTTATCTCTTCCTCGCATTGCTAGTGAAACATTCTTGTCATTAATTTTTGTTGCCATTTCGCTAATAGTAATCCATGCTTTCGGATCATGTTTTTCAAAATAGTGCTGAGCATATTCTAAAAATAAAACATCCATATTGTTTGTATAACGATTGATTTGTATATAATCTGGTCGACGACCCAACTCAATTAAAGCTTTGGTAACAATATTAACAAATCGCCAAGCAAACTCTTTAAATGCTGCACTGTTCCCCTCTCCTGCCAGTGGAGCCGAAACCCGTTGTGCAACTTCAGTAATTCGACTAAAACGACCAATAGCATTATACCTAGCCGATATTTCTGGATAACCCAAATGAAATACATAAAACTCGTCTAATCTGCCGTTTCGTTTTGCTTCAGCATACATTCTTATTAATACGTCAGCATCTCCTTTAGGATCAATAACAATAACAGGATCACCTCTAGCTATATCTTGTGTAACAAGTACTTCTAACAGTCTTGTTTTTCCGACACCTGTTGTTCCCAGTACTAATGTATGACCTCCTCTATCCACAAATGGCATCATAATATCAATCTCATCAATTTCAACACCATGTAAGAATGGGTTTCCGCCAACTGGTGGTAATGGTTTCAATGGATTAAACCAACGATTTGAACTAGTACACTTTGCTATAAGGCTTTTTTCATGCTTTTGTTCCAATTGTCTAGCAGCCCTATATATAGGTGATGGTTGAACAAAACGTTTATATTCTTCTCGCCGACATAAGATAATTCTTTGTAAGTGTTTTTGCTCCCATTTAAACCCTCTTCCCAGAAAAAGAAATTTTTGGCTAACAGGGATTTGTTCACTTGTCAGAGAATAAAACGGTAAACGTTTTATATTACGTTTATAACGAATAATTTTTATACCTTGCCTAGCTCGATAAATGCCAAACAGAAGAAATGCCCCTGCAACACCAATATTAACAGAGGATGATAATGCTACTGCCCATGGTGCAAAAAGACAGATCCATGCACAAATGATAGATGTAACTGCACTATACATTTCAGAGGCAGGTCTGAATATCGTTTCAATACCGTGTTCATTACTCATGATTTAATATTTATATTATGTTAACATCTAGGAAAAACTTATTGTTCAACGCTTGTTGCTGTAACTAAAGCAGGATATAGTGTTAATTGAAACTTCTCTGCTAACTCATCACCAGGCATGGCATATATAGGGATTTTAGTAATAGATTTTAACATTTTAAGCTGATTGACATCATTTATGTTGACGGCGACCCCCACTAACCCATCAATCGCTTCTAGATCATTATTTCTTGCTTTTAACCACTCAATTGAAAGATCATCAGCACCTAAAATGATAAAAGGATTTAATGTGGGATAATCAACTTGATAAGACTCAAACCTACCTACAGAAAGTTTTTCGCTGTGGACAGGTAAATATGTTCCTTCATCAATTTTCATGTTTTCTGGAGCTAAAAACTGCTGTTGCTGTTTGCTATATTCATCTTGAGGATCTAACATATCATAATATATTCCCATTGAATTCCCGCCATAGTCCCTAATAACATTCAAATCAGCCATTGCAGAATGTGTAGTAGTTATAGAAATGATAAAAATTAAACTCAATGCTCTTTTGAATATAAACATTACAAATCACCCAATTCAATTTGTCTCCACTTACCATCTTGATTTTGTATCAAAATAGGCAAGGTATTTTTTCCTAAGTGTTCCCATTGACCATTATTGTGATTTAATGTAATTTCACCACTCTTTACTCTATCAAGAGGAAGATGATTTAGGTTGGCCCACTTTTGGACCGCTAGATCATCATGTTTGGTATTCAACAAATAAATATCAATTTCCTTGTTAGTTTTCAATGCTTTACCTAATAATATTTCTCCCCTGACATTATCATTAACATCGATAAATAAAACTATTCGTTCCCCCTCATAATTTAGAGGTGCGACAAAATTAGGATTATCATCCAGTTCGATGGGTAATGTGTTTGGATAAAGTTGCTTAAACATACGATTATAAATTCGTTGAAATTCAAGTTCTTTAGCAGTACGTTCAAATTCTTTTTTTACGAGAAGTTTTGCGTAATGTTCTCGTTCTTCTTCTGTTTCAGATTCAACGCCAAGAGTTGTTAGAGGATCAAGATTAGGAGACCAATATCGTCGCCCTTTTTCATTAATAAGGTTTTCATATTTTTGCCATTCTGTAACTGTTAATCCCCAAAAAGATGCTTTTTCTTTAATTTTCTCATCTTGCGTATTCCTAGATTCCTTATCAAATTTTTCAACTGATTCAGATTCAGTGGAATCGGTATTCTTAGAAACTAGGTGAGAATTAGCTAATAAATTCCAAGAAATAAAACTTAATAGCAATAACAAGCATATTTGTTTTTTTAGTATCATATTTACACCTTAATCTATCGTTAGAGTATAAGCTTGTTGCTTACTATTTATTAATTTCACCGAATTCTTATCAATTTTTGCAACTTTCCAAGAATCTAGCTGATCACCTTCATTTACAAATTTTAACGATGATAAAGATGTAGCATCTTTAGGTAGAAATACAGCCACTAACTCACCTGATCTAAATTCAATGCTAGACAATTGATATTTGAAATTTATTAAACTTGCTGCTTTATTCTCTGTATTTTTTCGTGTTGTATCTGTTGATTTATTATTATTTGATAGCATCATTGTGATTTTTTGGATGATTTGTTGTTTAAACTGTTCGAAAGATGTAGCAATACCATCTAATGATTCTTGTTGCATTTTTTGAACATTTTTAACTGCGTCTAATTCAATTTCAATATTTGTTATAGCTGTTTCAAGATTATCTAATTTGCTATCGAGATTTTGATCATTTAGAATTAGTTGTAATGACATTATATCCTGTTGACTACGTGCAGAGCGTGTATTCAAATTATCATAATCTACATTGATTTTTTTTTGCTCTAATTGAATTTCACTTAATTTTTTTTCTAATGCATTGATATTATTTACACTTACATTATTTGTGTTTACTTTTTCCAATAATTCGTTGTAGCTATTGGATATTAATTGATAATTATCATAGTTATTGAGAGATAAAAACAACGTTATCGCTATTAATGTAAAAAAAATTGCAAATACACCACATATCATAATTACCATTTTTTTAGTTATAGTAACTGGTCCGTTTATATTTAATTTATTTACTAACGTATCCTTCATTTTTTACTTCCTCTAATATCAATAGTATTTTTAGAATCTTTTGTTTCTATTATTTTCGGTGGGACTTTATAGGTATCAAGTTGAGGTTCTTGTTTAACTGAGGATATAGGTTGTTGTTTTCGAAAATATCCCTTTTTTAGTTGAAAGCAGATCTCTCGTTCTACATCGTCAACAACTAAATTCCAAGCAGGCCCAGCCATAACATATAGAGCATCATTTAATGAAATTGGTCCAATTTTATATTGAACCTTGGGTAAAGTACTTTCATAAAGAATATTGATATCTGAGTTAGTGCAAAGAGAATAGCCCGATTGGTTTAACACATATTCCATTCCATCTTTAACCGTTAAGTTTAAATTTTTAGGTAGTGAAATATTTATAATTTGCTCTAATACATATTTATGAGTTGGATCGTCTAGTTCAACAATGGTATATCGATCTGTCTGCAAAACTTGGGTAGACTTAGATTCTATTTTAGTTTTAGAGGCAATAGTTTTAGAGTTATTTGTACATCCCATTAATACAAATATTGGAAGTAATGCTAGCATAGAGATAGCGATTTTCATTGTATTTACCCTTAGATATATAATGTGTAGAAAGTAGAAAGGTAAAATGCAATCATGGATGAGTAAACAAATAAATCAATTCTGAGTATAACAAAAAACCCATTTATCAAAATGGGCTTCTTGTTTTTTTGTATATATATAATTAATATAATTAGAATTGAAGATAACTCAATAAAAGTGACGAAATGCACTTTCCCCTCAAAAATCATGCAATTTCATACACATTTTCGATTCGCTATTAAGTAAGCTGAGTTGAACCGAATAAATAAGTCTGTTTCTAAACAGTCTTATTTGGCACGCGTTAACGCACTAAGGGCTACTGATTTTTTACCATTCAGTTTTGGTGTTGTTATTAGTCATTATAGAACAAACAAGGTAAATACCACTGTTTTTCCTGCTACAATGGTATTTACCCTGAACTGAGTTCTTTATTGTATACATTTAAAAAATTGAAAAGTGAATCAAATAAACTCTGATAAACATAAAGCCCTATCGGTTTTTATGCATATGTTGTAACTTACACAGAGTTGTTACAATCATCCGTATATTTTATGGGTTTCTCTCTAGATTTTTCACTGCCTTTTGCATATCACGAAATAATTCAGGATCACCTTTAGTATCCCATATCATTACTGTCTCACCATTTTCAACTTGACTAAAAATCTCAGTAATTTGCAGTTCTATTTGATATTGTAAGATCGCACAAGCACGACAAAAATCAAAATCTTCATAATTATCAAAGTCATTCGGATGAATCCGATGAATATTTGATTTTTTTTGTTTCATAGATCATTTTACTCTCTAATTGGTTTAAGACGTTATATTAAACTTAGCAAAAGTCAATGTAAATAATAAATAAAACTAATGAGAAAAATAAAAAATCAAACTCATAAATCTAATATCAAATCTGATTGAATTAATCTTTATATTAATAGTCCGAATAATCCAACTGTGGTCCATTACGCTCATAAATTTCATTTCGAACATCCGAATCATCATCACATTCCTCTATCGCATTTTTTAATGACTTACTCAGATAGTTTCGGGCTTTAATGAGAGATTCTCCTGTTAAATCATCTTTAGTCACTCTTATCATCCCTAAAGCCACATTAATAATCTCTTTAATTTCGGCTGGAGTTGTTCTATCTAATGCATCCCCTAAGTCTTTATCACTGATATAGCAATCTTGCGGAAGATACATTTTGGCGCACTCAGCTGCAGCTTTACTTCTAAATGCGCTAACAGAAATAATTTTATCAATTCTACCAGGTCGTTTACTTATTCGAGGGTCAATTCTTTTAGGATAGTTAGTTGAAAATATAACATATGTACCAGCTTTATTCCTTGGTGTTAGACTACCATCCAAAAAACTAAGTACTGAAGCATTGGCTTTATATAATTCATCAATTTCCTCGGCAATAATTAGTGCTGGTCTTTGTTTTTTTGCTGCCTCTTCACAAGCTAAGAAAAAACTATCTCCCGTGGCATAAATAACCACAACATCATTTCTATGAATAACAGATAAAGCTTTAGCGATAGTGGTTTTTCCAGTGCCAGGAGGTCCAGTTAACAACACTTTTCTCATACCGGATTGACCATAACGGGTATAAAGATCAATTTCAGTAAAAAATTGGTTAAAATCATCCTCTAAAATTTTATATCTTGGATGATTAGAAAATCGTTTAAATTCTTCTAATGTTTTTGGTTGAACTCTCCAGTAGCAAGCTGAATTATTATAGTAAGATATTTCCCACACACCTTTTTTGGGTAAATTTCTTATGATCTTCTTTGTTCCTGTATCACAAATATCATGTAATAATAACAATGCTTTCTCTGTACCAATTGTGTATTCAATTGATACTTTAGAGTTCAATACAGAGCGTAAAATATGAACTGTATGCTCATTATTAAGTTTAATTCTAAAAAAACCCGATGCATCATTAAACATAAGACGTCGCCCTTTACCTGTTTTTATAACAACAGGTAAAGCATTTGATGACATTAAGGGAGATGGCAATCGCTCTATATCAAGAAGGCTACAAATTTTATTTTTACGTCGATTAATGAGAATATCGCTGATTTTACGAAAATAATCTGCATCTTTTACGAGGACACCAAAATCTTCTGGATAAAGACTTTTATGTAAATCAATGGCGTGTTGCCACATTGGTATTTTTTTTAGTGTTTTAGATTTAACGCTCATACTAATCATCCCTTCTTTTCAAAATAGGCTTACCTTTCTTGTCTGCAAAACATGTAAACTTACAGCCTTCTTTGTAACGTGAGCAACCAAACCACGTATATGATCCTTTTTTACTTTCACCTTTGCGTTTTATCAGTTCACCACTACTGCATTCAGGGCATCGAAACGATATTGCTTTAGTCGCATATGTGTTTTGAGCTAAAACGGTTGTTCTATGTGTTTGTATCAACTGATTTACAAAAATATATTGCTTACGCATAAATTCGCTTTGCTGCTGTTTACCCGAGGCAATATCTTCCAGTTCTTGTTCCCATAACGCAGTCATACCAGGATCTTTTAAAACTGAAGGTAAAGCATCTATCAATGCGTAAGCAATATTCGTTGCGATTATATTTTTCTTTTTTCTCTCAATATAGTTGCGTTTTTCAAGTGTACCGACAATATTGGCTCTTGTAGCTTCAGTTCCTATTCCTGATGTTTCTTTCAACATTTTTTTTAATTTTGGGTTTTCAACATATTTTGCAATTTGCTTCATTGCATCAAGCAAACTACCATCATCAAAATGTGCTGGAGGTTTAGTTTGTAATGCTCTAATATCCGTCTTTGTAATACTACAAATATCACCTGACAATAATGATGCTGGTAATTTTTGCTTATCATCAACATCTTCAGCATTTTCGATGTTTTCATTAACGAATAACATTTTCCAACCACGTTCAACTTGAACCGTTCCACGGGCCTGAAATTTTTCACTAGAGCTTGTTAAATTAACCACTGTTTTATCAACCTCACTATGCACCATGAAGTTAGCTAAATAATGACGTCGAATCAAATCGTAAACTTTAAGTTCATCGTCACTAAGCTGTGATAATTCAGCAATCTTAGCAGTAGGGATTATCCCGTGGTGGGCAGTAACTTTTTTATCATTCCAAACACGAGATTTGAGTTCTAAATTGACGCTTGTCAAAAACTTGGCCATTTCTGGGTCATTTTTCATAATAGCAGAGACTATCGTTCGAGCTTCATCAAACATTGACTCAGGTAAATATCCGCAATCAGTTCTTGGATAAGTTGTAAGTTTATGAGTTTCGTAAAGTGATTGTGCAACATCCAATACTTGCGTCATTTTCATACCGTATTTTTGGGAGCATGCTTTTTGTAAATCGCTTAAACTAAAAGCTAAAGGTGGGGCTATTTTAACTCTCTCAGTGTTAATATCTGTCACTTTTGCTTGTCCAGAATTTTGTATTCTCTGGGCTATTTGTCGTACAAATGATTCATTCAAACATCGCCCAGCATCATCGATATATTCTTTAGGGATCCATTTTGCATTGAATGATTGAGATGTTTTAGATAAATGAATATTAATATCGAAGTAGGGTTTAGGTTTGAAATTCTTAATTTCCCTATCTCTATCAACAATCAATTTCAACACTGGGGTTTGAACTCGTCCTACTGACAATACGCCATTAAATCCTGCATTTCGACCAAGCAAAGTGAATAATCTGGTACTATTTAAACCAACAAGATAATCTGCTTTTGCTCGTGCTTGTGCAGCTAAATATAGTGGATAAGTTTCACTTGCTCCCTTGAGATTGCTTAGTGCTTTTTTTATGGAAACATCATCAAGAGCTGATAACCATAACCGTTTTGTTACACCTCGCCAATTTAATCGTTCAAGAAGTGTCCATGCAATCGCCTCCCCTTCTCTATCTGGGTCTGTAGCAATCACAATCGTTTTTGCTTTTTTTACTAACGATTGAATAACTTTATATTGCTTTGATGTTGTCTTCTTAACATTATATAACCATTCTTGAGGTAAAATTGGCAAATGATCGATATTCCAATTTTTAAATTTTTCATCATAATATTCTGGCTCTGCAAGCTCAAGTAAGTGACCAATACACCAAGTAATACATGCTGAACCATCAGCACTACGATTAAACCCATTATCTTTTATCGTTACTCCGATATGATTTTGAATATCTTTTGCCTGACTAGGTTTTTCGCAAATAAATAAAAGCATAATATATCCTCATATATTTTAATTATATGAGAATATCAATTAGTTTATTGATAACTACATTTAAATAGAAATCAAATTGAATAAATTAAAATAATTTATTCAATTAAAACACATATTAAAATAACCAGCATATAAAAAAAGCGCAAACTTTGCGCATTTTACTTAATTTTAAGAAACGGATTATTCATTCAAGCTTTCATGTTTAGTGTATTATATTTTTTATTCGAGTAACCCGTTACTGTTAGTAATGATAAAATAACTGTAAGTATTAAAATCTTATCCAAAATTTATGATCCTTACTCTAAAATAAAAATGTCTACTGCCAATAACTTTCTCTTAGTCATTATTAGTAACTGGCTTATAACGACTAGGCCAAATTTTTTCTACAGGAACTTTTAAATATTCTGCAATAATTCTTTCGTATTTAGGGCAGTGACGGTATAACGCATTTCTCAATGTATCTGGACTTAAACCACTACTGCGAGACAATCCCCTTAATGTAAAGCCTCTGATTTTTAATTCACCCACTACTCTTGATGGAACCCAGTCTTTATTTCTCATAGCAATCTCCAATTTAAATCCTATCCACACCACTTTTATTGAATCATTAGTCACTTTTAATAACTAAATAACATGAATCATATGCCTTGGATACATCATACCGTATCGAGCAAAAGGTATATCGTCATCAAAATCCATTGACGGTTCATTAGATGGTGTTTCTTGCTGTTGTGCAGCTGCCGGCACTGAGGATTGATTATTTGCACTTTGTCCCAAATTTTGCGATGTAGTATCATCCAACTTACTATTAAGTCTACCTAGAATTTGTAATGTTCCATTAATATTAACCACGACCTCAGTTGTATAACGATCTGTTCCTGATTGATCTTGCCATTTCCGAGTTTGAAGCTGTCCCTCAATATAAACTTGCATCCCTTTTTTAAGATATTCGCCAGCAATTTCAGCTAATTTACCAAACACGACAATTCGATGCCACTCAGTTTTATCTTTTGCTTCACCAGTTTGCTTATCTTTCCAAGTTTCCGATGTTGCAATACTAAAATTTGTAACAGCTCCACCATTGGGTAAATAGTGCACTTCAGGGGTGGTTCCTAAATTGCCTACCAAAATTACTTTATTGATTCCTCGACTTGCCATTTTAATGCTCCTATATATTAAATTTGTTAAAGTTAAATACCATTACTAGGCATATTTTTCCTTATTTACATATCAAAGTGGTTATAGTAAATAACCCCATCAGCACACAACCAACCATTATTTGCAAGTGGAAAAATCAGAAAATTAACAGTCCCTTTTGATATCAATTTGCAATTATTTTCAGTTTTAAATATTAGCCATACATTTTGATTATTAAGTAATCCAAGATGATTACTTTCATTTATTGAATAACTTAAGGAAAATGCCCATGATATTATTAAAATAATAATAGCCAGTAAGTTTGATTTTATGCTTATAAGTAATACAAAAATAAATACAACTAAAAAAATAATATTGAATATGCTTAAAATACTTATTAATTGATGATTGGATAAATCGGTTGTTAGATAAAGAGCAATATTCGAAACTAACATCAATTGTATGCTTACCATAATAATAAAAAAAATTGACCCACTATTCTCTGTTTTCATTTTTACTTATCCATACAGGTTTTATCATCAAATTGATTCAACTCATCAAATTTAGGTAACATTTCATTGATTAAATGCCTGATTCGAATACATATCCTCATTTGAAAATTTAACGTTAAACGATCAACTTCCAGTTGCCGAATAAATTTTTTATCCTCATAACTCAAATTGTTTTGTTCCAAGGCATCTAATATCAATTGTTTTCCTTCAATTTCAGTACGACTGGTTTTACCATCAACAATGACTATTTTCTTATACTTCCAACTTAAATACACTGAACCATTGGATAAGCGTCTTTTTTTTAAATAAAAAGGTAAATACTTAATTGGTAATTTATCCTTTGTGTCATTGATGAGTCTTTCTGCAATATTTTCTAATCTAGAAAGGTAGGATTCAATTTCTTGTAAAATAGTTTCATATTCCCCCTTACCTTTAAAAGGCTTTAAAAGGCCTTTTAGGGATAGATATTGTTCTGCAAATTGATAATCTAATAGAGAAAGTGTATTTGCATATTCATCTTTATAAAACTTATTCATTAGATAAACACCTTATTAAGTTAGTTCATGATTGATATAGTTCTGTCTCGAATTTTATCTGCATTTAATATTTCTTCTGGTACAATTCCGAATAGCTCAATAGCTTTAGTTGCTAACGGGGTATTATCAACAAAATCTTTTCGAGTTACGCCTAGGCGTTTATATTTAGTTATATAAGTAATTAACGAACGTAATTCATGAGCAATCATATTTTGCCTATCTGATGCATCACCACCTTTGATTAATGAAATATGCTTAGCTAGCTGAACTTTTCGGACAAATAAATCAAATTTACACAGTAAAAATACTAATTGATAACCACTAGGTACATTAATAAATAAGCTCAGATCGACGGGTTTAACTGATGTCGCATCACTTATTTTAAAACCAGACGGTACTGATTTAAGTATTTCATCAATACGATAATTCTCAAGCTCTAATAATTTTTCAATTTTAGTAATATGTTCATAGAACTTAGTCAATCTAATGTCTGCATAGGGGTCATCAAGACGTGTTGCTATTTCAATAACTTTTAAATAAGCAATAGCTCTTGTCATACTTTGAATCGGATGCTTATCATCAGTTTTTTTTCTGCCATACCAGATTTGAATTGCGGGAACACTATGAAGCTCTATTCTAATATCGCTTCGTAAAACACCTACTTGATTGGTTTCAATTGTTTCCATGTAAATACTCCTATTTAAATAAAATAAATTTTAAGTAACAGTAAATTAACTACTCAGCTCACTGTTACCCCCCGTAACAGTAAATTAACTACTCAGCTCACTGTTATCCCCCGTAACAGTAAATTAACTACTTAGCTCACTGTTACCCCCCGTAACAACACTTTTAGGGTTAACCTCAAGTAACATATCTTTCAATGGGTTCAAAAGTTCCTCTATCTTTTCTTTGCTAATCACCCTCTTCTCAACAGGTAAGTTACTTAAAATTTTCTGTTTAGGAACTTCATCTGTTGGGGTATTTAACGTGATTAGTGATGTTTTCTGATTACTTGTTGGAATGAGGTTATATTCACCTCGAGCGGCTTTTTGTATATTTGTCACAAGATAAGCAGTCATATTTTTTATTTTAGTAATATCTTTCTGAGAGATCGTTTTAATTACATTATTGGCAATTTGTATATCTAAACTATTTTTAGTTATCGCACTGATAACATCATTCAATCCTTGCCCAAGACAAGCTTTGATATTATCTGGAATATCTAACAAAATATTACTATCAGTAGTACTACTATATAAACTACTAGTACTACTAGATGAATCATAACATGATGATTTTTTTGGTAGTTTCTTTTGGGAACTCTGTGAATTCAGACTCAGTTCACTTTTGGAACTTAGTTGTTTTTTACTTAATTCCTTTTGAAAACTTGGTGTTTTTTCACTTAGTTTCTTTTGGGAACTTAATAAATTCTGTAAATGATTGAGTAACGATGATGCAATATTATTAAAATTGTAATTTATATCGGTTTCAGTTTTTGCATCGTTAATGTGCAAAAAAATGTCTTTTTCTGATTGAGTGCTTTTATTGATATACGTGCTAACTAGATTGTATGCCAACATAGCTAATGATTTTGTAATGCTACTTTTATTTAGCATTGATGTTAAAATATGTATAACACTTTCATCAATTATCTTTTCAAGAGGCAGTGCTGTATTATGAAGAATATAAATATTACCCATAATTTGACCATTACTACTGCTTCGAATCATTCTAAATGACAACCAGCCTGATAAAACTAATCTAGAAAGTATTTCTCGCACAGTTTTTCTAGACAATGTACCTCCTTGGTTCCCCCACAACTTTTGTAAATTATCGTAAGTTGGAAAATAGTTACTGTGCTTGTATTTTTGTAGTTCAATATACAACCGTTGCCAAGCATATTTATCTAATGAAGTAATTGAATCGTCTTCTAATAAAGCTCGAGGCATTGAGTCATATTGATTGCCTGCAAAAAACATAGCAATCTTTTCATCAGAAGAATCGCTTTTTATCTTCTGTTCTACCAACGCATTGCGTAATGAGTTAATTTGATTTTCGAAATCTACCATAATTTTTGATTTACAAATTACTTGAATTAATTAATGGCTCTAGTTCTTTAATTACCGATGTCAATGTTAACGGTTCAATATTATCATCGCTCATTATAGAAACATGTTGAGTAATATCCATATAAACTAATAAACGATTTAAATCATCATTTATTAAAATATCGGAATTTTCATTTTTTTTAAGCTGCCATTGTTCCCAAATAACTATTTTTTCCGCATCGTCAGGTTTCCTAAAACGCCCCTTTGATACAGTTAAATCTTTAAGTTTCCTTGAGCAACTAATATCAGATGTTGATAATCCAAAATATTTATTTAAAATTTCTATAGATGCGCCTAGTGAATATGCTTTATCAATAATATGACTTCTTTCTTCAAATTCTTTTGCTCTTGCCAATACAACATCAAATAATTTTGTATTTATGGTAACTTGTATCAACAGCACTGGTGAGTTTGCAATATAAGTAATTTGTGAATAACTCAATTCTTTCATTTGCTTTAAATGTTCAATAGTAAATCCCATTTCAATTAATGACTGAATTTTTCCTTCATTAATAAAATTATGGACCATATTCAGGATCGCTAAATTTATATTGTTACTGACACTTACCATAATATGCCTCATATTTAATGTTGTTGGTTTAAAAACTCGTTATAAACTCGGAATAAACGAATAATTCGTAAAAATTTAATCACTACAAAATCATTGAATTCAGTGATTAAACAATATAGGCTAGCAGTTTTTTCAGTTGGTTCTGTAAGTAAGGATGATAACAACTCATATGCTATGCATTTTTTACGATCAGCTTCGTCTTCAATAGTAAGCTTGTTAAACGCAATGACGGGTAATTTTGATTTGTCATTCTCATCAATTGAAAATGCAAAAGATTCTTTATTAATTCTTAGCTCATCAAATATATCAAGTACATGCCCTGCTATATCTCGAAAAACATATTCATAATTAGTAGCTTGTTCTGGCAATTTCCATAAATCTAAAATAGGTGTTCTTTCTGTTTTACCATAAGTATTTAAATTAGCACTGAGGCTGTATGCATGTGGATTAATTTTTGCTAAATCTGTAGATTCAATTATTTCTTTTATAACTGAGTTAACATCAGTTCCGTCATGTACAGTAATATCGCCACTCGGTGAAACAGTATAAGAGGGTTCAGGATCATCATCGGATATTATTGTTGGATTTATCTCTTTTTTAAATGAAATTTGGCCAACTTTAGTAGATTGTTGGCTATTAACATCAGTTTCAGATGAAAAATCCTGTTGCAATTCATCTTTTTGTATTGCAGCAACTTTCAATGTATCTACTTCACCTTGTTCAGTATTAGCGTCATTTTTGCTAACATCGATTGGTGACAAGTTTTTCTTTATCCCTTTATGTTTTTTCTCTTCTAATTCAAATTCAAAAAGCTGATAGCTTATGTCCAGCAATTTTGCAAAATAACCAAACATCTCGTCTTGCAAACGGTCATAACTAAATAATTCGGGATCATAATCAAATTCACTTAATACTAAATTAAAACCTTCAACAAAAGCATTGTCATCATCATATTTTTCCGAACGTTTATATATATCCGAACATATACTTCTTAACATTAAAATTTTTTCTATTTGATTTCGACTCAATCCCAATTTCAGGATCTCCGGTATGTAGGGATACAAATAATCAACTGTATTGAGCATTTTAGTGATTAATACATAAGAAATAGGATACCCGTGATTTTTTAACCTTTCACTTAACTCTCGTGAAGAAAGTGTTTTGCCAGCTTCTTCTTCATACAAAACTTTACTCCTAGCAACGCCCAATGCTTTTTCTATAAATGTATAATCATTACGAAGTCCATTTTCGGTTAAATGTCCAACAATAGATTTCAGCTCTCCCCCCCAGGGGCGAAAAAGACAATTAATTGTATAAAAGCGTTTATCACCAGTTTCATCATACAATTCCTTCAAAATTTGTAATCGTGTATTTCCTCCATCTGAAATTACATACCCTTCCTCTCCTGGCATTTTTGTAATTACAGGTGCATTATCAAGTCCTTTTTTGCGAATAGATTCTTTAATATCTTCATATAATTCATTTTTTTTCAAGCGTGGTAATACCTTGCTAGGTCTTAATTCATCTAGATTTACTCGCATAGGCATTTCATTCAATGTAATTTTAGTGGTCGCCCGATCACCGTCGGGAAAACCTGTAGACATACGTTCACGCATAACGTCTACAGATGATTTTTGTTCTACCATCATATTAATATATTCCTTAAACTAAATTTTGATAATGCATATATGGCCCATCAAATTTGACTACTACTTTACCTGTAGCAGCATTACGAGCTTTGGCCACAATTAATTCACCTGTTCCTTTACATTCACTGTTTTCGTTATAGACTTCATCTCGATATAACAATATTACTGTTGTCGCATCTTGCTCAAGACTGCCAGATTCTTTCAAATCAGACAAAAGAGGATGTTTATCAGAACGAGATTCAACTGAACGGTTTAATTGTGAAAGCAGAACTAAGGGAATATTGAAATCCTTACAATGAATTTTTAGTTGTCTACTAATATTGCTCACTTCAACAGCACGATTTTCATTGTTTTTTTCACCTGATGACATTAACTGCACATAATCAACTGCTACAAATGTTGGTTGACCATATAAGCGTATATAACGCTGAACTTTACGTCTAAAAATACTAGGAGTTAAATGCGCATTATCATCAATAATAAGAAATTTTTTTAACTTCAATAAAATTGCAATTGCTTGAGAAATTTTTCCGTAATCACTATCGTCAAGATTTTTATTCTTTATATCGATAAACGGTACATGAGCTAATGCAGCTAATAATCGCAACATTAATGATTGTGAATCCATTTCTAAACTAAAAACAAAAATAGGTTGTTTAGGTAAATTTGGATTGTCATTAAGCGCTATTATTTGGTTGTATATCATTGAAATAAGAAACGCGGTTTTCCCCATAGAAGGCCTTGCTGCAATAATCGTAATCTCTTTGGGTTCCAACCCACCTATTTTAGAATCTAAGTTTTTAAAAAATGTTGGAATAAATGGAGAGTGTTCTGTTTCCAAAAATGTCATAAGATTACTCAACATTGCGGGTATAAGTTGCTCATCTTGATTATCTATGGCATGTCCCAGCTGAAAAAGTTCGGATTCAGTTTTTGCTATAATCTGATTACTGCTATCTGAATCACTAAATGATGCTTTTGAAAGATTTTTTATCAATGTTTTCGCAATATTATTAGCACTACGAGCTTTTGTATAATTACGTAAAATTGATACATAGTACTTATAATTTGTTGCTCTTGGTGTATCTCTAGTTAACTCAGCTAAATATGCTAACCCACCACAGCTCCTAAGTTTTTCTTCGGAAAGAGCCTGAGATACTGTCAAAATATCAGCATTCTTACCCTCTTGTATTAAAGAGACTATAGCATCGAAGATCAATTTGTGTTGTGGTATATAAAAATCATCCACTTTTATTTCAAATGAATCATCGATACTGCTATTATCGATTAATAATGCACCTAATACAGATCGCTCAGTATCATTAGAATAAAATTGCTTATTCATATAATCACCTTAATATTTATTAAAAACAGGAATAAAATGATTAATGAGTAATTTCAATTTTCATAAATTCGTCAAACTTTAACTTGTACTTCGGCAATAGGTGTTGACACAAATAATAAATATCTTCTTTGATACTTTGAGCCTGTGCTTTTGTTATTTTATAAGGGTGTTCTACTTTATTTGTTGGTTCGGTATAATGCTGAAACGCTGCTATACCAAGAGATGCAGCAACTTTGTAACTATTTTTCTTTTTAATATCTTTATCTAAAACAGTAATTTGAAAAGGTAGCTGTGACAGAGATTTGATTTGTTGGTTAAAGAGTTCTTTTATACGACGGCAATCGTTATTTTCTTCTACTCGGTTAAAAAAAGTATAGACGGGCGGTAATACAATGCCGTAATCAGTGAAAGGAATCAAACTTCTAAACAAATTAGAAATAGTACCACGTAGGTATTCTCGAACGCCTGGCATGGAAGGATCTAGCGGAGATAAAACCACATCAGAAGCAAGTACTGCCATGTTAACAGTTGGATCAATTGTTCCTACAGTATCAATGACTATAACATCATACTCACTTTTGAGAAGTTTTAAGCATGATTTTAGACGTATAATACCGTCGGCCGAAGCGTTTAAATGTGAAACGATTTCTTGTCTAACGCTGTTTGATGACATAACATCTAAATTTTTTGTTGTCGTCGCAGATATTAGTTTATCTAAATCTGTTTCATGCATTATAAGAAATTCATAAACGCCAAATGGCGCTTCTTTTTGCAATGGAAAATATGAACAAGCTGTTGGCTGCTCTAAGTCAAAATCTAATAATAATGTTTTTAAACCTGAATGAGCTATAAAAGCCGCAATATTAACCGCTGTAGTAGATTTGGTAGAACCGCCTTTCGTATCGGCTATAGTGATAACTGTTGCATTTTTTTTCATGATATTAACCCTTAAAAAATTAAAATTTATTAAACATTAAAATCATGATATTGATGGTGGCCCCTACTGGACTTGAACCAGTGACCAATCGATTATGAGTCGACTGCTCTGACCAACTGAGCTAAGGGGCCTTTAGTGATGTGCTACTAAGTTAGTAGGGTTGCGATTATAATAGACTTAAATCGATTTTGCTATAGTTAAATGCATAAATTAAGTCGGTTTGCTTATTTCTTAATCTTTAATCTATTGGATACTTTGGATTTTAATAACTGATATTTTTAAACCCATTAACCTGTTACAATGTTTTAGGTTATAATTAATGTTCTGTTGTTCTAATGGCTGAGGAAATATTATGTCTTGCAAAAAATTATTATTAGTTAGTTTAACAGTGTCTACAGCGTTATTTTTAAATGCATGTAGTAATTCTCAATATGAGCTTACCCAAGCTGGGCGTCAAGTTCAGTTTGTTGATACTAAACCAACGGCTAATTGCCAACTGTTAGGTAAAGCTGAAGGACGTCGTGGAACATTTTTTTCTGGTACAAAAACACATAGCGAACTGATTCGTGATGCTGCATCTGATTTGATGAACAAAGCTGCCGCTATGGGGGGAAATGTGATATATGATGCTCAAGATGCATCATTACAATATATCTCAGATGTTGCTCCAACTGATGCGGTTATGGTTGGTGACGTTTATCGTTGTAATTAAGATTGATTAAAAGGGGAAGTACTCCCCTTTTTTATTCACAAAATAAATTTTAATTATCCATTTTGAGCTTCAAATTGTTTCATAAACTCAATTAAGTAATTCACACCTTCAATATCCATCGCATTATAAATTGATGCTCGCATTCCACCGGCAATACGATGCCCTTTTATACCAATAATATTGGCTTGCGTTGCTTCACTAACAAACTTTTTATCTAACTCTTCATTGGGTGATAAAAACGTTACATTCATGATGGATCGATTATTTTTTGCCACAGTGTTTCGATAAAAGTCTGACTGATCAATAAATTGATAAAGTTGTTGCGCTTTAGCATGATTGCGTTTTGCCATCGCTTCTAATCCGCCAAGTTTTTTAATCCATTTAAAAACTAGACCTGACATATACCAAGCAAAGGTTGGCGGAGTATTAAACATAGAATCGTAATCGTTTAACACTTTATAGTCTAAAACGGAAGGCAGAATAGATTTAGCATGACCAAGAAGATCTTCTCGGACAATAACAATGGTAATACCTGAAGGACCTATATTTTTTTGGGCACCTGCATAAATGATACCATAACGGCTAACATCAATAGGTTGAGATAGAATACAAGAAGAAAAATCAGCCACTACAATTTTATCGTCAAAATTAGGTTCTTCAAATATTTCGACACCATCAATGGTTTCATTTGGGCAATAATGGACATATGCCGAATCACTATTTAAATGCCAATCAGACATAGGTTTAACAGATGTAATTCCTGCCTGTTTAATAACAATATTTTGTTCGATAACATTGCAATATTTTTTTGCTTCTTTAGCTGCACATTCACTCCAATATCCACTATTGATGTAATCAGCACTGGTTTTATTCCCTAAAATGTTTAAAGGAACAGCTGCAAATTGTGCGCGAGCCCCACCCTGACAAAATAATATTTTATAATTATTGGGTACTTTTAAAATATCACGCAAATCATTAGTTGCTTCAATCGCACATTGATCAAACTCTTTGCCTCGATGACTTAATTCCATCACCGAAGCGCCCGTATTTTGCCAATTTAATAATTCAGCCTGTGCTTGTTGTAAAACATCAGCAGGTATTTTAGCCGGACCTGCACTAAAGTTATAACTCTTATTCATTGCAATTCACTTTAATCCTTCAAAAAATAGACATACATTTTTACACTGTCTGGCAAGATATACAATCAGATTTTTATCAAGATCTTTTGAATAATCGCCGTCAAATTTGTTTTGTATATTTGATAAGATTATTGAGTAATAAAAACAGTGATAATATAAAAAGCCAGCAAAATACTGGCTCAACAGGTGGGATGACCAATTAAATTGCTAATTGTCGTTTAGCATTTTCAATCGCCATTTTTACTTGGTCTGGTGATACGCCCCCTTTTGCACAACGTTTGGCAAGACAAGATGCTAAAGACAAAATTGGGTAAACATCATTGTCGATTACCGAACTAAACGCTTTTAGTTCTTCTAATGAGAGTTCTTCTAAAGCTTTTTGTTTAGCGATAGCACCGACCACGGCCTCACCCACAATATGATGGGCTTCACGAAATGGTATACCTTTAGCAACTAAATAATCTGCCAGTTCAGTCGCATTTGAATAGCCTTGTTTGGCGGCTTCTCGACATCTATCGTTATTAATTTTGATATCTTCCAATACTAAAGCGGCCATATCTAAACATTCAAGCCATGTATCTAGAGCATCAAAGAGATGTTCTTTATCTTCTTGTAGATCTTTGTTATAAGCTAGCGGTAATCCTTTAAAAGTGACCATTGCACCAGTTAAAGCCCCCACAACTCGCCCGACTTTTCCTCGAATTAACTCTAAAGCATCCGGATTTTTCTTTTGAGGCATCAATGAAGAACCCGATGTAACACGATCAGACAATTCAACAAAATTAGCTTCACCGCTATTAAAAATAATCAAATCTTCTGCAAAACGTGATAGATGTACCATACCAATTGAAGCGTTATTTAATAATTCCAGAATATGGTCACGGTCAGAAACAGCGTCTAAACTGTTATTTGTTGCTTGAGCAAACCCTAACCAGCTTGCAAGCTCCTCCCGATCCATTGGATAAGCGGTACCGGCTAGTGCCCCACTACCTAATGGACTCACATCCAAACGTGTTAACGTATCTTGTAAACGGCTCACATCACGCGTTAACATCTCATAATAAGCAAGGCACCAATGCGCAAATGTAATGGGTTGTGCTCGTTGTAAATGGGTGTAACCTGGCATCACAGTATCTTGATGCTTGTCAGCCGTATTAACTAAAGATTGTCTTAAGTGATTAATGGCTGAAATCAACTGTTGAATTTCAGATTTGCACCATAGTTTTAAATCGGTAGTAGATTGGTCATTACGACTTCGTCCTGTGTGTAATTTTTTACCAAGATCGCCCACTTTTTCAATTAATTTTTGTTCGACCCAACTGTGAATATCTTCAGCATCACTTTCTAAAATTTGATGAGGATTGTGTTGAACACTGACTAATAATTCATTTAAGGCTTTTTCGAGTTTTTTTTGCTCATCATAGGATAAGACACTAACCGTGACCAATGCTTTAGACCAAGCTATAGATCCAATAATATCTTGCTCAGCAAGACGATAATCAAAGCGCAAAGAATCATTAAAATGTTTAAAACGTTGATCTGCTGCTTGGCTAAAACGCCCACCCCATAATGCCATACCTACCTCAAATATTTATTAATCAATTTTAATTGCTAAACAATCTGAATTTATTGTTCTTATTTTGTATAAAATAGCTAACAGACTATAAAAGAGATATATACAGGACATAGCCTATATATATCTTTTATCTCACTTATCTAGATCAATATCAAAAAATTACTTTTCCGATTTTTTTGTTGTTTTAGATTTAGTTACTTCTTTGGTTGCTGCTTTAGCTTTACTCTCCGTTTTTACCTTTTTTGGTGAATCAGATGTTTTTGTAGCAGCTTTAGCTTTTTTAGCTGGCTGTTTTTTCTTCTCTTCATTCAATGCTCGAATGCGTGAAGATAAAGAAAATAATCGAATAAAACCACCAGCATGGCTGTGATCATAAACCTCATCTTCTCCGAATGTAGCAAACTCTTCGTTATATAAGCTATTCGGTGATTTTTTCTGCACTGCGGTAGCACTGCCTTTATAAAGCTTCACCACAACTTCACCTGTCATATCCTCAGCTAATACATCGGCTGCTGCTTGAATAGAGCGACGATAAGGGGCAAACCAACGACCATCATAAACAACATAAGCCATTTCAAGACCTAACTGCTCACGCCATTTGAAACTATCACGATCTAAAATCAACTGCTCAAGCCCTCGCAAAGCGGTCATCATAATGGTACCACCAGGCGTTTCATAACAACCACGTGATTTGATTCCTACTAAACGATTTTCAATAATATCGACCCGACCTACTCCATGTTTAGCACCAATTTTATTCAATGTGGCAACACAGTTGTAAGGCGAAAGTTTTTTACCATTAACTGAAACTACCTCACCTTTTTCAATACCAATAGTTACAAGTTCAGGTTTATTTGGTGCATCTTCAGGAGAAACCGTCCAAGCCCAACAATCTGCGTTTGCTTGATTCCAAGTGCTTTCAAGAACGCCACCTTCGGTTGAGATATGCCAAGCATTTTCATCACGACTGTAAATTTTTTCGACCGTTGCGGTTGTTGGTATTTTTCTTACTTTTAAATAGTCAATTAAGGCTTCACGTGAGCGTAAATCCCACTCACGCCAAGGTGCTATCACTTTTAATTGGGGAGCAAGCGCGGTATAAGTTGTTTCAAAACGAACTTGGTCATTACCTTTACCTGTCGCACCATGGCAAAGCGTATCGGCGCCAACTTCTAACGCATATTCGACTTGTGCTTTAGCAATAATTGGACGTGCCATTGATGTACCAAGATAATAAGTTCCTTCGTATAAAGCACCGGTTTTTAAGACTGGGTAAACATAATCTTTAACAAATTCTTCTCGTAAATCGACCACTTTACATGCTACAGCGCCAGAAGCTTTGGCTTTCTTTTCTACATCTTTCAATTCTTTTGGATCTTGACCGACATTAGCCACTAACGCATAAACTTCACATCCACCATAATTTTCTTTTAACCAAGGAATAATAGCGGATGTATCTAAACCACCTGAATAGGCTAAAACGACCTTTTTTGTGCTACTTTTTTTCATGTTATACCCTTTCTTAATTAACGACGATCGACGAATAAGTTAAAAAATCTTGAAACCTACATCACTTTTTTTCTTAAAACAGTTATAATGATAACCGATGTAATATAATATTTGATCGCTATTTAAGCAATAATTCTTGTGCCCGTTATACCGGATTTTCCATTAAATAATTCAATCAGTTTATCCGGTTCTTTCCAACTTGCTATATCAATTCCCCTGCCTAACGCTTTAGCAGCTTCAAATGCAGAATTAACTTTAACTATCATGCCGTCAGTAATCACCCCATTAGCGATAAGTTGATCAGCTTGTGATTGTGTTAATGATTCAATGCGCTGTTTATTCTCATCTAAAACGCCAACTACATCAGAAAGCAAAATTAAATCAGCATCTAATGTTTTAGCTAACGCCACTGCTGCATGATCAGCGTTAACATTCATCATTTGGCCTTCATCTGTTATACCAATTGAACTTACGATCGGCAAATAACCATTTTTTATTAGAAGATTCACTAAAGTTGGATCCCCTACCTGAGCTTCTCCAACATACCCAAGCTCTTCCGAAATCTGCTTAACTTTGACGCTATCACCGTCCGCTAAACAGAGCCCTATACTTGGTATATGCTGTTTTTTAGCTTCAGAGAGTAAAGTGGTATTTGCGCTACCGGCAAGACTACCAACAATCACATCAATTTGATCTGCCGGCGTGACCCTTAATCCATTACGACGAACAACGGGGATCGATAACCTATCCATTAAGGAATCAACGACACTGCCCCCACCGTGTACAATGATTAAAGGACGGTTAAAATTCTGTTTATAATTACGAATAACTAAAAACAATTTATTGAGTGCATCTTTATTATCGAGTAGTACGCCGCCAAGCTTAATAATTAATGGTTTCATTTCAATTCCCTATTAACTTAGATTATCGTTAACCGCTATTCATCTTAATTTATCGATAAATATCCCAATTTTTAAAGTAACGCCGTTGTTTCATCAAAACCAAATCGAATATTCATACACTGCACAGCTTGTGCTGCTGCACCTTTTAATAAGTTATCTTCCACTGAAATTAAAATTAAATGTCGTCCTTTTAAAACAAATCCTATATCACAATAAGGTAATCCAACGACAGCTTTTAAAGCTGGCCAATCTTTTTGATAAACTCTAACTAAAGGCTTATCGCTGTAATACTTATTTAAAGCTGAAAGAATATCATTAGAAGACACATTGGCTTTTACAAGGCAAGTTATCGTTGCGTGAATACCTTGTTTAAAACATCCTAAATGAGGAGTAAAAATGACCTCTTGACCTAGATGCGTTGCAATTTCAGGTTGATGACGATGAGTAAACAATCCATAGGCATGTAAGCTGACTTCACAAAATAAATTATTATGTGAAGGTTTACGCCCTGCACCACTTACTCCACTTACCGCATTGATGACAGGTAATTGCGATTTATCTATTAAATCTTCTTCAATTAATGGCTTTAAAGGTAACAAACTGGCCGTTGGATAACAACCGGGAACGGCAATTAATTTTGCTTGTTTAATTGCCTTAAAATTCCATTCGGCTAAACCATAAATTGCTTGGTCTAACCATTGTTGATGTTGATGAGTAAAACCATAAAAATCTTGATAAAATGAGGAAGAATTAACACGAAAAGCACCCGACAAATCAAAAACCGTACAGTCGTGCTCTAAAAAATAAGGGGCGATAGCATGACTAACAGCATGCTCAGTTGCCAAAAATACCAAATCGATATCATTAATTAAAAAAGAATAATCTGAGGTTGCAATCAAAGGTAAATCAACCACCCCTTTTAATTGAGGATGAAGATTATAGTCTGAGATAAGCTTTCCCCCATCTTGACTATTTTCTGAAACCGTTAAAGCAACAAGTTCAACATGTGGGTGTTTAGTCAAGTAATAGGCTAATTTTGCACCTGCATAACCACTCGCTCCAACAATAACCGCTTTTAACATACCATTCCTATAATTTATTATTAAATAATGAATATATAGTAGGTTATTTATTAAACCGACACAAGTCCTAAAATGAATTTTTATTCACTTTTTGTGAATTTAATTTCATTTGTCGATATAAAGTAATGTTTAAGACAGTTAAAAACCTGCCGACAACGATCCGCAGGTTTTTTAAATTGATACTATTTTAAAAGTGTTGCTGATTTTAAAATTGCAATAAGTAGATCCCAATAACGATGAACGCTTTGAATGTTCACTTTTTCATCAGGAGAATGAGGAGATACAATTGTTGGCCCAATCGAAATCATATCCATATCAGGATAAGATTGCTTAAATAGACCACATTCTAGCCCAGCATGTATTACCATAATTTTTGCTTTTTGCGAAAAAAGTTCATGATATTTGTCTTTCGCAAGTTGCAACAAACTAGAATCTAATTTCGGTTCCCAACCAGAATAACCGCCACTAATTTCATAATTTGCATTGACTAATTGACTCAATGAAATTAAGGTCGAAACAACCGCATCTTTAGCAGAATCTACTTGTGAACGGATTAAAAAATTTACATAGAGTTGATTCTCTTTGATATTCACAATGCCTAAATTTAAAGATGTTTCAACGACGCCATGTATTTGATTACTCATTCTCACCACACCATTTGGTGCTGAGTTCAACCAATTGATGATTTTGTTTTGATGCTCGGTTGTTAATACACGTCTAACTTTAGTTTCATCAACATCACTCAAATTTATTTCAATATTTGGTTCAACGCTACCTAATTCGTTTTTTAAGGTCGATTTGTATTGCTGAATGATTGACTCAAGCTTAGGTAAATCTTGTTTATTCAATGAAATTTCCGCAAATGCTTCTCTTGGGATTGCATTTCGTAATGATCCACCTTGTATATCCGCCAATCGAAATGAAAAATCCTGAGCATACTCAGCCAAAAACCTTGCCATAAGTTTAATGGCATTACCTCGCCCAAGATGAATATCACACCCAGAATGCCCACCTTTTAAACCTTTTAATGAGATACGCATATAACAATCATGTTTTTCAGGCATAACAGCATAAGTAATCGCGAACGTTGTGGTAAAATCAACGCCTCCAGCGCATCCTGTAAATATTTCACCTTCATCTTCAGAATCGGTATTAATTAAATATTTACTTTTAAGCCAATTAGGTTGAAGACCAAATGCGCCATGCATACCGGTCTCTTCTGATGTGGTAACAAGCACTTCTAACGGCCCATGCTCAACAGTCGGATCAATTAAAACAGCTAATGCCGAAGCCAGCCCAACACCATTATCAGCTCCTAAAGTTGTTCCTTTAGCTTTGACCCATTCACCGTCAACATAAGCTTGAATAGGATCAGTCAAAAAATCGTGTACTGTGCCTTCATTTTTTTGAGGAACCATATCCATATGAGCTTGTAACGCAATTGAAGGACAATGTTCCAAACCTTTGGTTGCTGGTTTTGATAGCAAAATATTTCCTGCTTTATCGATTTGATAAGCAATATGATGAGAATTGGCAAAATCAACAATATATTTAGTTATCATTTGTTCATGATGTGAAGGATGTGGAATTTTACAAATATCATTAAAAATCTGCCAAGTAAATTTTGGCTCTAATGTGGAAAGCATAATATATCCTCAATATTAAGTGAGTAATTAATTAATGAGTGGTTTTTTTTGTGTAATCGCTCTATAATAAGGTGCAATTTTACATCTATTTTTAGTCCATTAATATTAATTTATTATATTTACACATTCGATTAAAATTGCGAGTTACTCATGTCAATAGAACAAAATTTAACTGAAGAAGAAATTAAAGCTAAAAAACAGCATAAAGCTGAAATCATCGCTGAAAAAGAAAAATTCAACGTTACCTGGGAAATGTTACAAGCCTATGGACGTCAACTTTCAAAACGTTTATTACCCGCAAATCAATGGAAAGGCATTATTGCAGTAAGCCGTGGTGGTTTAGTACCAGCTGCGATTCTTGCTCGAGAATTAAGCATTCGTTATGTTGATACTGTCTGTATTTCAAGCTATGATCATGACCATCAGCGTGAAAAACTGATTCTTAAACAAGCTAATGGTGATGGTGAAGGTTTTATTGTTGTTGATGATTTAGTTGATACCGGTAACACCGCTCACACCATTCGTGATATGTACCCTAAAGCACGATTTGTGACTATATTTGCAAAACCGGCTGGTAAACCTCTTGTTGATGATTATGTTGTAGATATTGAACAAGATACTTGGATTGAACAGCCTTGGGATACCGGTGTCATGTTTGTTAAACCAATTAGTGATCATGAATAATTAATCTATCATAAGGGATAATTGGCTGTTATGTCAGCGACTAAAAATCTATCAGAACAGATATTTAAACAGCAATATGATTATCCAGAAACTTCGGGGCTTATTAATCGTATTGATTACAGTGACGGTAGTAGTATTAGTCCGTTAGACGGCGACCTAGATTCAAGATGGTATAGAATTATCAATCCCATTTTGTGGTTTTGGCGTGGTTTGCCAAAGCTTGAAGTTGAAGCAGTTTTATCACGAATTGCTGCTTCAACTAAAAAACACACCAATGATAAATGGTTAGATTCAGTTATTGGTTATCAACCTGGTAATTGGATTTACGAATTTTTGAATCAAGCTGCTGAATGGTCAGCAAAAGCCGATGCTATCGATCCCACCAATTTAAGCGAAGACGATAAAAAAAATCTAAATACTTATTATTTGATTGCAAGTGAATATGCAAGTATTGCAAGCTATCCTCATTTTAAAAATGACGAGTTAGCGATGTATGCCCAAACATGTGCATATCAAGCTTATACAAAAGCACTCAATTATTCCCCTTATAAGATTAAAGAACTTGAATTCAAAGTTGAAGATCGGAATATCAAAACGCTACTTCATTTACCTAAAACTGAAGGTACTTGCCCTGTCGTTGTGATCTGTAATGCACTTGGTAATTTGCAAATTGATTTTTATCGATATTTTAGTGAATATTTAGCACCGCAAGGCATTGCGATGTTAACTGTGGATTTACCCAGTGTTGGATACAGTCGTAACTTCACTTTAACTCAAAATAGTAGTCAGATTCATCAAGCCATTATTGAGCAACTTTCTACCGTGCCTTGGGTGGATAATAATCGTTTAATTGTGGCAGGTTTTCGTTTTGGTTCGCATATTGCAACACGATTAACCTATTTGATGCCAAATAAAATAAAAGGATTATTTAATTTTACACCTTTTGTTCATCAAATTTTCACTGATAAAGAACTACAAAAGAATCTACCTAATAGCTACAAAGATATGCTAGCTAGCCGTTTGGGATTACCGCTAATATCCAACCAACAATTAGCCGCCGAATTAAATTATTTTTCACTAAAAAATCAGGGTCTTTTAACTCGAGCTTGCCCAGTTCCTGTGATGAATATTATTTTCGAAAATGATAAACTTAGTACCTTAACTGAAGCAAAACTTATTCATTCAGCCAAGCAAAATAAAATTATCACTATTCCAAAAACACCATTACAAAAAAGTTTACATCAAGCATTAACACAATCAGTAACATGGATGAAGTCTATTTTGTAATACCAGTATAAAATGAGTATTGTTATGACTAACATAAAACAGCAAGTTGTCGTGGTTAAATTGGGTACAAGCGTATTAACAAGTGGGACAAAACAGCTAGATCGTGCACGGATAGTAGAATTAATACGACAATGTGCAATCTTACATCAAGAAGGTCATAAAGTTATTATTGTAACGTCAGGTGCGATTGCTGCCGGACGAGAGTATTTAAACTACCCTAACCTACCTAATACGGTTGCATCAAAACAATTACTTGCTTCTGTAGGTCAAAGTAAACTCATCCAACTTTGGGAACAACTGTTTTCTATTTATAAAATTTATATTGGTCAAATGCTATTAACACGTGCAGATTTAGAAGATCGTGAAAGATTCCTAAATGCTCAAGATGTGTTAAAAGCAATGTTGGATAACCAAATTGTCCCCGTTATCAATGAAAATGATGCGGTAGCAACAGCGGAAATTAAAGTTGGCGATAATGATAATTTATCTGCACTTGCGGCTATTTTAGCAGAAGCTGATAAACTTATTTTATTAACTGATATCGAAGGTTTATATACTGCCGATCCTAGATCAGATAAAAACGCTAAATTAATTTCAGAAATCGAACAGATCGACGATCATTTGCGTAGCATCGCAGGCGATAGTGTTTCAGGGTTAGGTACCGGTGGAATGAGCACAAAAATACAAGCTGCCGAAGTCGCAGGAAGTGCCGGTATCGAAGTTGTGATAGCGGCAGGAAACAGATCCAATGTAATTATCGATATCATGAATAATAAATCGGTTGGCACCCGTTTTCTTGCTCAAAAAACACCATTAGAACATCGCAAACATTGGATATTTGGTGCACCGATAGCAGGAAAACTTATATTGGATGATGGTGCAGTTAATGCAATTTTAAATAATGGAAGCTCCCTTTTACCTAAAGGAATTATAAAAGTTGCACAAACCTTTTCACGTGGTGAAGTGGTTGATATATGCGATAAATCAGGCAAATCCATTGCCCGAGGAGTCAGTCGTTATAATAGCGATGCACTACAACAAATAGCAGGACATCACTCATTGGAAATTAGCCAAATTATTGGCTATGAATATGGTTCAGTTGCCGTTCATCGAAATGATATGATTATTAAATCATAATTTATTAGCAATCTTATTTAAATACAATACACTAATAATTATTAGGCTTAATAATTAAGATAAAATCAATTGATTTAAATTCATAAATACCAATAATAAGGCAGAAAATCAGCATAATGCTTTAAACGTATATTTTGCGTTTAACCAATATTAAGAATTAAAAAATCTAAAAAGGTCTCATCATGTTAAACCAAATCGGAAAAGCAGCAAAACAAGCTGCATACCAATTAGCACAATGCCCTACTGCTGCTAAAAATAAAGTACTTACGGGAATTGCCGATTTATTAGAAGCACAAAGTACCCTGATTCTAACAGCTAATGCGCACGATATAAAATTAGCAAAAGAACAAGGCTTAAGTGATGCTATTGTTGATCGTCTACTGCTAACCCCTGAGCGATTATCATCGATTGCCAATGATGTTCGTAAAGTTATCACATTGAAGGATCCTATAGGTGAAATTATTGATGGGTCAACGTTAGACAGTGGTTTAAAGTTACAACGTCACAGAGTGCCATTAGGTGTAATTGGTGTTATTTATGAAGCTCGTCCAAATGTAACCATTGATATCACCTCGCTTTGCTTAAAAACAGGTAATGCTGCGATACTCAGAGGTGGCAAAGAAACGCTCAAGACTAATATGGCGATTATTTCTGTTATCCACCAAGCCTTATCACAAGTTGGATTACCACAAACCGCCATACAATATATTGACAATCCTGACCGAAAATATATTAACGAATTACTTAAACTCGACAAGTATATTGATATGATTATTCCAAGAGGTGGCATGGCACTCCATCAGTTATGCCGTGAACAATCTACTATACCTTTCATTACAGGTGGAATTGGTGTTTGTCATATTTTTGTTGAT
This sequence comes from Gilliamella sp. B2717, assembly GCF_026536675.1. NCBI lineage: Bacteria > Pseudomonadati > Pseudomonadota > Gammaproteobacteria > Orbales > Orbaceae > Gilliamella > Gilliamella sp. B2717. The sequence goes on from NZ_JAFNNQ010000019.1 coordinate 202,882, forward strand.
GAAAGTGCTGATTTTGATAAAGCTTTAGCCATTATTATTAATGCCAAAACACAGCGGCCTAGTACTTGTAATACGCTGGAAACATTATTAGTTCATCATAAAATTGCACCAATGTTTATGCCGATATTAAGTCAAATAATGACGGATAATGAGGTTACCTTACATGCAGATAAGCGCACAATTGAAATGTTAAACTCAAATAAAGCTAATGTGTATCCGATAAAAGATGAAGAGTTACGTCAAGAATGGCTATCAAAAGACCTTAATGTTGTTATCGTCGATTCCCTCGAAAATGCAATAGAACATATACGAGAATATGGAAGTGGTCATTCAGAATCAATCTTAACCCGTACCCTAACTAATGCTGAACAATTTGTTAATCAAGTCGATGCAGCAGCGGTATATGTCAACGCCTCGACACGTTTTACCGACGGTGGACAATTTGGCTTAGGCGCTGAAGTGGCTGTAAGTACTCAAAAATTACATGCCAGAGGCCCTATGGGACTTGAAGCACTAACAACCTATAAGTGGATAGGTATTGGGGATGATTTAATTCGTCAATAAATCTGTATCAACTGTTCAGTAACACCTGACAGTTGATACTTCAATATTTAGTCAAAATTACGCATTAATAATGCATAATTTAAATCGATTTCTTCTGGGATTGGAATATAAACAATATGCCCATCACCTAATCCCGCTGGCACTGGTTGCCCTTTTTTATTCTCCATACGTTCAATAGTAAAAGTCATGTTACCTTTTGGTGTCATCATCTCAACACTATCACCCACTGAGAACTTATTCTTAACAATAATTTCCGCTAAACCATTTAGACGTTCACCACTAAATTCCCCCACAAACTGTTGTCTGTCGGATACCGAATGACTGTGAACATAATTTTGCATATCTTCATGCTTATGACGACGCAAAAAGCCTTCGGTATAACCGCGATGCGCTAAAGAATCAAGTTCAGCCAACAAACGAGGATCAAATGGCTTACCTTCGCTTGCAGCATCTATCGCTTGACGATACACTTGTGCCGTTCTTGCACAGTAATAAAAGGACTTGGTACGCCCTTCAATTTTCAATGAATGGACACCTATTTTAGTCAAATCTTCTACTAGTTCTACCGCTCTTAAATCTTTAGAATTCATGATATAAGTTCCATGCTCATCTTCGAATGCTTGCATGTATTCACCCGGTCGACCAGATTCTTCTAACATAAATACTTTATTTGTTGTTTGACCAATGCCAAGTGTAGGTTCAACTTGTTGTACCGGTATGGGCTCATATTTATGTACAATCTGACCTACTTCATCTTCTTTTCCTTCGGCAACTTTGTATTCCCAACGGCATGCGTTAGTACAAGTGCCTTGGTTAGAATCTCGTTTATTAATATAACCAGATAACAGACAACGCCCAGAATATGCCATACAAAGTGCACCATGGATAAACACTTCTAATTCCATCTCAGGAACTTTTTCACGTATTTCGGCAATCTCATCAAGAGACAGCTCTCGAGACAACACAACACGTGTTAGTCCCATTTGATGCCAAAATTTAACGGTTGCCCAGTTAACAGCATTGGATTGTACCGATAAATGAATTTCCATTTCCGGAAAATGCTCACGAACAAGCATAATTAAACCCGGATCAGACATAATGAAGGCATCGGGTTTCATATTGACAATAGGTTCAAGATCACGAATAAACGTTTTAAGTTTCGAATTATGAGGTGCAATATTCACCACCACATAAAACTTTTTACCCTGTGCGTGGGCTTCGTTAATGCCGATAGCTAAATTTTCATGATTAAATTCATTATTGCGAACACGCAAACTATAACGAGGTTGACCGGCGTAAACCGCATCTGCACCATAAGCAAACGCATAACGCATATTTTTAAGAGAACCGGCAGGCGAAAGTAACTCAGGTTTTGGGTATAAATTTGTCATTAAAAAATGCCTCTGATTTCAAGTCAGTATTACTCAGCAGTAATAGGTTAAGCAAAATAGGTGGGCATTTTACGCTTTAGGCTAGAGCTTGGCAAATTTATTTAAAGATGAACTTAACAAATCCTAACTTGATAGGATTTAATACGATTTTCATCAAAAATGATGATTAAATTCAAATCAAATCAAATTGTTCAAATAACTAATTCTTTAATGATTGGAACAACGATAAGAATATACCATATATCGTAAACTAGTAAATAAATGGTTTTCACTTTGTTTAACTATTCATCTTTTAGATTTCTTTATTAATAAGAGGGAAATACTCTTCCCAACGATACTCTCTGATTGGCATAGGCTTTTCGTTCACAAAATACAACACCAAAGCGGGTTTAATTCCATTCCAATTATCCACAAACTCATAGCCCAGAAGAAAACCATCTTTGATTAATTTTTTTGCTTTTGCATGATAATTAAAGTAGCTCATAGTTAGTCAAATCAAGAATACCTATATTTGACTATTATTTGTACTCTTTTTTGAGCAATATAGCAATCAGTTTAAACAAAAATTAATGAAAATAGCGTAAGATTAAGTTTCAAAATTTTATGAGGACACATTCTTAATTATAAAAAGCAAAATGACTGACATATTAATTATTCTCTTGATTATACGTTAAAAAAAATCGTATTTACTCCCCAAACTAATCGTTTTTTTATTGTGTTACAACTCAAAATTTGAGTCAAAAAATAAATTTCTTCAGTTTCCCAAAAAATTAAATAATTATCATATACATTACACAGCAATGAAATAATATATTTTAAAATTGTTAGATATTAATAAATCTTTTTAAATAGTATTGCACATTTTTTGTTTTACATTAAAATTTACAAATAAATCGTAAATATTGAAAATAATTGATAAATATTTATATATTTATTTTAAATATTGTTTCCAATAATTTTAAGACGATGCCTAAAAATAGGTCAGCAATCTTTCAAAGATAACTTGGCAAATGATTTATAGTTTTTTTGAATTTTTAAAGTAATGATATGAGAAAAATATCTATATTTCATAATATTTCTGTCATTAATTGATACTTTGTAAAAGTAGCAAAATTTACAACAAAATAATAATAAAAAACTTAGAAATAAATTTCAGATTAATCAATTTTCTAAAACAAAATTGATAATCGTATTAATGTTTAAATATGTTAGATACTAAAAATGATGCAAGGATAATATAATGAATAATTTCAAATCAAAATTGGAGAATCACTCAGAGCATGTCAAAAAAGTTGGTTGTCACTGCAATACAGAAGAAACAACTAAACAAGCATTGATACTACCTTTACTGGACATACTAGGGTTTACTCCCTACGATCCAACCAAAGTTAAAGCAGAGTTTAAAGCAGATTTTCCAGGGGAAAAAGCTAATGAACGTGTTGATTATGCACTTTTTTGTCAAAGTTTACCCGTAATGTTTATAGAAGCAAAATCATGGAATGAAGAATTAGCCAACCATTGCCCTCAACTTTCCAGATATTTTAATGCTACTCCAGAAGTCGCTGTTGCAGCTATAACGAATGGCAGAGAATGGAGATTTTTCACAGATTTAGAACAAAAAAACATAATGGACTCAAATCCTTTTTTAAAAATAAATATTGAAAAATTACAAGATAATGATTATGAGCAACTTTATCAATTTAGATATGATCAATTCAAACCAGAAGCGCTAAGAACGTTAGCTGAAGAAAGTATTTATTTTTCATTATTTACTAAAGCTATCGCTTCAACCTTGAGAGAATCACCCATTGATTTTGTCAAATATATTGCCAACAAATCAAATATATCTAGGCAACTAAACCAAAAGTTTTTGGATAGCATTACACCTATTGTACAAAAGGCAATTGAAAAAGCGGTAAGTAATATGGTGGTTGTTGGCTTAACAGGAAAAAAAGAACTAACCGATGATTTAACTAATAAAGATAATAGAGATACAACAATTGACGAAAAAGCCGATATTATAGATCCTGAAAATAGTAAAATTATAACTACATATTCTGAAAGAATGTTTTTTGAACATATAAACTCGATTATAAATGATAATGAATTAACTTATAAAGATACAGAATCTTACTTTAGTGTGCTTTATCAAAACAAATCTAATAGATGGATGGTTCGTTACTACGATAATAAGCAACGTCCTTCGATTCAGTTGCCAATTGTTCTCACTGAAAATATTAAAGAAGAAATAAAGAGAGCTAATTTAGAAATAGGTGCTGGAGATCAAATTATTATTGATAAACCAGAAAATGTATTGAGGATTTCTGGATTAATTATTGATGCATATGAATACACTAAAAATGATGATAATTTTAAAAGAAAATAGTCATAATAACTTGTAAGAGCCCAACTAAGGGCTTTTCCCAGTTAAAACTTGTAAATAAAATTAACTTAATTAAATCAATAAATAATATCAATCATGATATTTCATCAAATAGAATGAAGCACCTTAGATAAGTAGTAGATTTAATCAAAACCGATATAAAACCCAATAAAGATGAAGAGCTAAAATACATCAACCTTAAACCCGCATATAAAAAACAATTTATTTTAACTATATATTATTCGTGGAATATTTTTTTGATGCTTATCTATTTTGAAATACTGATTTATTTAATAATTTAATGGAGGCGCGTCCCAGAATCGAACTGAGGTAGACGGATTTGCAATCCGCAGCATGGCCACTCTGCCAACGCGCCGTTGAGGTCTAACTGAATAGGTGGCAAATATTAGCATTGGCATGTTTATACGTCAAGAATAAATAGTTTATAATTACAGCAGTCACAAAAGTTATTTAATCTTACTGCTCTTTTCGATAATTATTCATCCAAATTTCAACACATAATAGATATAAATATAAAAAAATATTTAGTAATCAGCAAAAATCATCTAGTCTATTGTGTTTTAAAAAAGGTATTTACCTGCTTACGGATTTACTAAAAAGGTGGTTGATAACGACTGATGTCAGTACTTAAATTAATAAAGCTAATAACCATGATTTATCAGAACGTTTTTTACAAGCTTTGTCTATCTGATTAATTTTCAGAATAGTGATAGATCCATGTGATACCCTCATAGTCTGCGAAGGCACTCGGAAATAAGTAAATGCCATTGAATAAAGGAAAGTTAGCATACTTCCATTCTAAATTAAACTGCGGATAGATTTTGACAATGGCGTCATAAAGCAATGTAGTGCAATATAAATGATCTTCATCACGACTAGCTAGTACAAACGGAGCACCTTGTTTAGTTAATAGTTCTGCAACTATCAATTGTTGTTGTTGATCAGATAAAAAATGGGGTCTTGCTATCGCATACTTCTGCGCAAGTGAAGGCGTAGTAAATTCTTCAATTGTTGAAATAATAACTTGATTTGGTAGATTTTCATTATCGCCCGTTGTTGCATGAATTACTCTAACTTCTGGCTCAGTTGCAATAATAAAACCAATATGAGAAAAATCACCACCGCCTAATTGATTAATAACCAAGCTATCAATTTGAACACCTTTGCGAAAAATCCAATCCCCTACTTTTATAAGTGGAATAAAGTTAGATTTAGCATCTAAAGAATCAGCTGATACCGTTTTTGTCACTAAATTAGAACAAAACAGTATAACAATAAAGACATAATGGCAAAATTTCATGACAATTTAAAAATTAGTTAATTATAATTGAAAAAGGGTAACCATTGATTTACCCTTTTTTATTTTCGTTATTAAACACTATTCTTATGATTTATTTCATATTGACAAGCCATTTACCATCAATCTTTATCAAATCTAAACTAGATTTCTTTTGAGAACCATCTTTAAATGAAACAGTGACTTCAACTTGAGCTTTTGTTTTATCGGTATTATATTCAGCAGGTGAACTAACGATTTTATCAATTCCGCCATAGTTTTTTGCCATTTTTGCAGATTCATCTAAAACACTCTTAAATTTACTTTTTAATAGCATTTTTACATCAACACCATCTTCTTGCATATCATCAGAAATATACAATAAATCCATAAAGGTATCCATATCAACGCTATAACCAGCTTTTGTAAATTTTTCTCCAACGGCTTCTGGAGAATCATTATTGGTACAGGCAAAAACCATAAGCGATAACATAAAAATACCAAAAAATTTTACAACTAATTTCATTTTTTTTTCCCATTAACAGAATATTAACGACATAAATCTATTCGAATTCCTTTTCAAGGTAGCATAAATCGATTTACAAACTTGAAAAGGTACAAAATCATACTATGTAATATTTTAATTGAAAAGAAATAAGTAAAATTTTATTAATTATTCTTAAGTAATCAAAAACAAAATCGTTATATTAAATTACATTTTAATACTTTATTTACTCCGTTTTTTAAATGGACTTAATGACCCTGTTCATTTGTATTATTAATAGAAATTAAAGCTACTTGCACTAAAATAACGCCAAATTATTTAATAAAAAGATAAAATGAATTGATTAAATCAATTCAAAATTTTTCAAAATAGATAGCCAGTTATTATCTAAATCAGCTTTAATCGTGATTGGACACTGCGTTAGTGGGTGAATAATATTAAGTGAACTTGCATGTAACATTAGTCTTTTAATACCAAAGTAAGCAGTAAAGGCTCGATTTTGATGAAGATCACCATGTTTACTATCACCTAAAATAGGATGAAATATATGCTTCATGTGGCGGCGTAATTGATGTTTTCGACCGGTTTGGGGTTTTAATTCCACAAAACTAAATCTTGCTGTATCAAATTTACCAACTTTAATCGGTACTTCGATCTTACTGATACCCCGATAAAAGGTAATTGCATCTTGTGCGGGTTTATTCGGTGTCGAGAACTTATCGGCAATTTTATCCAGCTCCTCAACTAATGGATAATCAATTATCGCCTCACCTTCAACATAACCCCGAACAATTGCATGATACGTTTTTTCAATTTGTTTAGTTGCAAACTGTTGTGACATTAAACGAGCGGTTTCGCTAGATAAAGCAAACAATAATACCCCAGATGTAGGACGATCTAAGCGATGAATAGGAAACACATGTTGCCCAATCTGATCGCGCAAAGTTTGCATGACAACCGTTGTTTCATGTTTATCTAACCAACTGCGATGCACAAGCCAACCGGATGGCTTGTTAATCGCAATTAAAGCATCATCTTGATAAAGAATTTCGAACATTATTTAACAAATACTATAAAAACAGTTTTTCAAGTTCACTCGCAATACTGGTACTGTTATTGTCACCAATAACATGGTCGGCTTTGGCTTTCACTTCATCATCTGCGTTGCCCATCGCAATACCCAGCCCCGCCAACGTCAACATTGAAATATCATTATAGCTATCACCAAATGCGACGATTTCACTAAGATCGATATTTTCGTGTTTAGCCCAATGCATTAAACCATTTCCTTTTGTATTGCCCTTCACGGCGACATCAGCGCGATTCGACCAAGACCATTCGCACGAAAATTGATTAAGTGCTTCAACAGCATCCGAAAATTGTCGTAATGCAGGCAGATCATGACTACTTGTGGCAAATTTGTAAACCGCTCCTGCTTCGTCAATTACTGTGTCAAAGCTATCTACTTTTTTAATCTCAGGTTGTAAAAATGAAGGCAACGAATTTACCCATTTAAAAAAACCTTCTAAATGATCATCGAGCACTTCATAAGTCATCATTTTGTCAGTGTAAATAAGCGTATGAATACCATATTGATTGACCAAATTAAGCAATGTTTTTGCTTGCTCTTTTGTCATGGGTTTACCGGCAAATGATTGCTGTTTTTCAAAATCATACAGGTAAGATCCATTACAACAAATTGCAGGTGTTGATAATTTAAGTTGATAATAATACGGATAAATAACAGAATGGTGACGACCAGAAACTAAAATAACTTTAACACCTTTGGCACTGATTTTTTCAATCATCGCAACTGTCTCAGGTAAAATTAGACGATTACTGGCAAGTAAAGTACCATCCATATCAAAGGCAACGGCTTTATACTTCATTTTATTCCTCTTTCTATCTTCAAATAACGATTCCTACACCCATTTACATCATTCGATTTTGGCTAATTGAACGAATGATTTGGTAACTAATTAGAAAACACTGATGCTTAATCTACAACCGATTTACCATTCAATTTTTTGACGACCAACAAACGAGTGCGATAACGTTGTACCGTCTACCATTTCAAGTTCTCCACCAACTGGCACGCCATGAGCGATACGGGTTGCCGTTACATCAAACTCTGCACACATTTGAGCAATATAGTTGGCGGTTGCATCCCCTTCAACTGTTGGGTTCGTCGCTAAAATAACCTCACTAATCGTTTCTGAAGATAGTTTGTGCTTTAATAGATCAAGACCAATATCAGTTGGACCAATACCATCTAAAGGAGAAAGATGACCTAACAATACAAAATAACGACCACTGTATTGACCGGTTTGTTCAATAGCAACGATATCTGCTGGGGTTTCAACAACACAGAGTTGACCGCTACTTTGACGACGAGCATTGGCACAAATGGTACAAATGGATTGTTCAGTAAAAGTTCGGCACTCTTGGCAATGACCGATATTAATCATCGCTTCATGAAGTACGTGAGCCAATTTAATACCGCCTTGTCGATTACGCTGTAATAAATGGAAAGCCATCCGTTGTGCAGATTTGGGACCAACGCCAGGTAAGCAACGTAATGCTTCCATGAGTGATTCTAATAATGGGCTAATTTGCATAAATTCGTTTAGTTATCACAATAAATACATTTAGCGTTAATAATACCTCTTTTCAAGCTTTGATAAAACAACAATTACATCGCTTTTAAATTTCAATTCAGGCAGAACGATTTAATAAATCACCCGATTTTAATGTCGATAACCGAAGCCATGAATGGTTTTAATTAAAACAGGATTCAATGGATCGAGTTCAATTTGTTTACGTAATTTAGAGATATGCTGATCAAGTGTTCGACTATTTGGTGAATAATCATATCCCCATACATAATCAAAAAGCATATCCCTTGTCACAACTTGATTTTGATGTTGATACAGGCAAGATATAATTTTGATTTCTCGAAGTGAAAGCTCGATTACTTGTTGATTACGTTTTGCACATAACTCGATTGGATAAACCGTCAAATCACCAAAATAAAAAAATTCATCGTTTATATGGTTAGCATGTTTTAATTTTAAATAACGTTTAGCAATAGCTTTGATTCTTGCTCGAAGTTCATGAATGCCAAAAGGTTTACTCATATAGTCATCAGCGCCAAGCTCTAAACCAATAACGCGATCGATTTCTTCATCTTTAGCGGATAAAAAAAGAATCGGTATATCATCATCTAATTTTCGAATCTCACGACAAACACAATACCCATCCATTTCGGGCATCATAATATCTAAAATGATAAAATCAGGTTTATCCTGTTTAAACAATTTAAGCGCAGTTTTCCCATTTTCAGCTTGAAGGATGGTATAACCTTCTTGTTGTAAAAGATCCGACATTCCTTTACGAATGTTATGATCATCCTCAGCGATTAAAATCTTCATGCACATGCTCCGTTAAAATTAATGAAAACGCAGTACCCGGATTTTCATTGGTTACCTTGATAGTACCCTGCAATTGCTGCGCTAATTGGTTGGCAATAGTAAGCCCAATTCCTGTTCCCGAAATGCCTTCGGTAATGGATGAATTTATCCGATAAAAGGGTTTAAAAATTTTCTTTAATAGATGCTTAGGGATACCACGACCATAATCCCGCACGGTGATAATAGTCTGTTTATCATTAGTCGTCAGTGATAAATCAACATTTTTGCCATTTACGGCATATTTTTCAGCATTGCTTAAAAAATTACTTATGATTTGCATCACACTATCTTCATCGGTAAAGATAGTGTGATTTTTATTCGAATTTAAAATCAAATTCAGTTGCAATGATTTTGTTTTAAGAACGGGATTGAAAGTTTGAAAAACTCGCTCAATGAGCAACGTTAAATTAACGGCTTTAAAATTCTGTTTAGCTGGCTTACTTAAATTAAGTACATTTTGCACTAAGCGAGTTAATCGCTGACTTTCACTGGTGATCACATCCAAATATTCAGGTACAGGAAAAGGTTCATCGATTAACTGTTCTTTTAACATTTCTGAATAAAGTGTGATATTAGTTAATGGCGTTTTAAACTCATGTGAAACTTGCCCAACAAAGCTAACTTGTTGTTTAGCTAAACGAATCGCTCGTGTATATTCTCGATAAACATAACAAACGATACCAATAACTAACACAATAAACAAAAATAATATTCCACCACCTAACCAATAAAAGGTAACAAAGTTTGGTGATAAATAATAATAAGTTAATTGCCAATTCTGTAGTGGATAGTCAAGCATCACATTAATGTCATTGATTGTCGAGTGACCATGAACATAGATTTGTTTTGAACCCTCATAGAGACTGAAATTATCATCGATAGATTGATCTTCAAATAACCGAATAATATCTAACGCAAATTTAATCGTTGATAGCTCAAATCCCTTGATAATATTACCCTTTTTAGACCAAAAAATCAGATGATCATAAGACTGATACCAACCCGAGGTTGGCAGAGATAATTCATTCGACGAATTGGGGGGGATTAAAATTGCATTATCATACTTAATCGACTCAACAAATTTAACCCATTGCAGATCGTTACTATTACTGATATAAACAATGTTATTATGGCGAATTTCGAAAGCATTTTTAATATCTGATTGCGATTGTAACAGATTATCAAACGTACCGGCGCCCTTTTCCAAAAGTTGAATTAAGCTAATCAAATAAACGGAACGCTGATTTAACAGCGATTCAATCGATGATTTTATATTCTCCAACCGGCTTTGTGCTAACATTCTTTGCTGATGTTGGCGCATTAAAACTTCATGTTCAATACTACGCCAACCAAGATAGCTAAGAGCCATTACAAATATTATACAAGAGAGAATCGCTGCTAATTTTTTCATACTTTCGTTATTTTTTAATTACACCCAGTTTAGTATTTTGTTGCTTTTCGGTCATTCCTTTACGATAAGCGTTGCTATTCCCTCTTTCATTAACTGCATCTGCTGCCATTTTTTCATTCCATTTTATATCATCTAGCACTCTATCCGCATATTCTGGATACATATTTGCAACTGCTTCAAGTCTTTTACTGTTATCCTCTAGAATTTTCTGCGCAGCTTTTCGATCGCCTTTATTATAGAATTCTAATGCTTTAACGCTATTTTCATTCACTTCTTGTATTTCAATCTCAGTAACGACATCTTGGCGCAAGGCTTTTTTTACGGCTTCCAGATTATCGGTATAAGCAAGTTTTACTGATTGTCTTTCTTTTTGAGTTTTCTTATCTAACAAATCATCATACACTAAATCAATTTCCGCTAATGTTTTTTCTTCGCCTACTTTACCTTGTGGTTGCTCGACCTCTAACAAAATATACTTTTCTTGATTAGAATAAATTTGATTCATTGTTACCGTTACTTGATTACCTTTGATTATGCCGTCTCTACCTAATAAACGAACCGGTTTTACCCCATCTTTTAAATAGATATTGATCTTAACATGTTGGGCAACCGTTGACATTACATCCTTGAACTCACGGGCAAATACATTTTCAAGATCTAAAGAATCATTAACAAATACATGATTACCATCACTATAACTGGCAATCGATGACATCAATAATTCATTATAATCCTCACCGATACCAAAAGTACTGACAGAAATATTCTTTTTGGCGGCAATAATGGCAAGTTCAGAAAGTTCTTGAACGGATGTCGGACCAATATTCGCCTGCCCGTCCGATAATAAAATAATGCGATTCACATTATCTTTAGACAACTGTTTTTCAACTTGATGGATACCTTTACTTAATCCGGCAAATAACGCTGTGCCACCATCTGCAACAATATTTTCTTTTATTAAACTAATCAATTTTTGTTTATTGTTAACTTTGGTTGAAGGAATAATCACCTTTGCATCATTATCATAAGCAACGACAGATAAAGTATCATTCTCATTAAGCATGTTAATAGCAAAGATAGCCGCCTCTTTTGCTTTAACAATACGATCACCTTGCATCGAGCCTGAGCGATCAATTACTATTGCCAAATTAATGGGAACCCGTTTTGCTGAATCAAATTCATGACCGGTTAAGGAAATTTTTAAATAATTCTTCTCTTGGGAATTTTGCATAACAATTGGCGATGCAAGTTCCGAGCGAATTTCAATTTGCTTATTGACTTGAGCATGACTGTATAAACTTAATATTGAAAGCCCTGCTAATAGGACTGTTTTAATTAATTTCATTGTTTTTCCTTATATAAAAAGTTTATGTCATTATATTGATTTGACCAATCAAACTGTCAGATAGTTGTATTTAATTGTAAAAAGTTGTAAAAAATACCGTTTTAGGACAGGAAAACGCCAATTAAATTTTTTATTTAAAAAGGAATCATTTCATCCCGACTTTCAACATGTATCAATCAAATTGTGAACAATCGACCGCTTTTACTGCATTGTTACGGTTTGTTTATTGCAAGCACAAAGAACGAAGGTATATAATACAAGATTAGCCATTCTTAAAAAGAGAATATTTAGAGAACATTTAATATGACTCAGATACAAGAAAAACTTGCGCTTATCAAAAACAGCATTATCACCATTCCAGACTATCCTAAGCAAGGAATTTTATTTCGTGATATTACCAGTCTGCTTGAAGATCCTGTCGCATTTAGAACTTCGGTCGAATTGTTAATCGATCACTATCGAGATAAAAAAATCGATAAAGTTGTCGGTACTGAAGCGCGTGGTTTTATTTTTGCAGCACCAATTGCATTAGCGTTAGGCGTTGGTTTTGTGCCAGTTCGAAAACCCAATAAGTTACCACGTCACGTATTTAAAGAAGAGTATCAACTTGAATACGGAACCGATACACTTGAAATCCATTCAGATGCAATTAAACCAAATGAACGAGTACTGATTATTGATGATTTACTTGCAACAGGTGGAACGGTTGCTGCAACCGCTAAATTAATTCAAAAAGCAGGTGGTATAGCAGAAGATGCCGCATTTGTTATTAATTTACCTGATCTGCATGGTAAAACAAAATTAACCGATCTGGGTATCAACTGTTTTACCCTCGTTGATTTTGCTGGTGAATAATCTTAGTCTACTGGGGCGATGTTGTCGCCCTACTCATGCTACGAGCTAACTCCTCCCTTCACTTTTTGTCCATGTTGTATATCAACTTCATTTTTATTCAATACTGATCGCCTACTACCACAACTGACGCTACGCAATAATACTCAATTTAAATCAACCACACGCCTAAAAAAGTCGCTCATTAAAAAGTGAATAAAAAATCAACTTAATGCTTGATTTACATTTTAATGTGAATTATTATTCAAAAATATCGCATAATTATTAAATAGGAAATAAATCAAACATGAAAAAATTTAGCCATATCATTGCCAGAACGCCTGCCAAATCTCTAATTCATGGATTAACTTCAGCAAATTTAGGCAAGCCTGATTATCAAAAAGCCTTAGACCAACACAACAACTATATCCGAGCACTACAGCAATGTGATGTTGATATCACCCTATTACCCGCCGATGAACGTTTTCCAGATTCGGTCTTTGTTGAAGATGTTGCTCTGTGTACGCCACACTGTGCCATTATTACTAGACCAGGGGCAGAAAGTAGACGTAACGAGACTGAAATCATCATCGATACCATTGAACGATTTTACCCAAATAAAGTCGAAAAGATTACGGCTCCGGGCACGGTTGAAGCCGGTGATATTATGATGGTGGAAGATCACTATTATATCGGATTATCGGCACGTACTAATCAAGAAGGTGCTAATCAAATGATTGCTATATTACAAAAATATGGCTTAACCGGTTCGGTGGTCACGCTTGAAAAAGTTCTACACCTAAAAACAGGATTGGCTTATCTGGAAAACAACAATTTATTAGCAGCCGGTGAATTTATTACCAAACCCGAATTTCAACATCTGAACATTATTGAAATTCCTGAACAAGAAAGCTATGCCGCTAACTGTATTTGGGTTAATGATCGGGTCATCATGCCTGCTGGTTACCCAATCACTAAAGCTAAGATCGAAGCTTTAGGTTATCAAGTCATTGAGGTGGATACATCAGAATATCGCAAAGTCGATGGTGGTGTTAGCTGCATGTCATTACGATTTTAATTAAACGCAGCCAAAGCCGAATAAAACACAAAATAAGACAAAATTATGAATACACCTACCCGTACAAAACTAGGCATACTCCCTTTAACCTTACTTGTGGTTGGCAGTATTGTTGGAAGTGGTATTTTTAGTTTACCGCAAAACATGGCTGAAGCATCTGGTGCCGGCGCTATTTTAATTGCGTGGATCATCACGCTTTTTGGCATGTTAATGCTGACACGGATATTTCAGTATCTTTCGATTCGTTTTTATAAGATTAATGATGGTTTATATGGTTATGTCCGTGAAGGCTTTGGTGACTATATAGGATTCAACGCAGCTTGGGGATACTGGATATCTGCATGGATGTCGTGTGCCAGTTATTTAGTTATCTTATTTAGCGCGTTAGGATCATTTGATTGTTTTAGTTATTTTGGTAATGGCACCACCTTGCCAGCAGTCATAGCCGGACTCATCTTTTTATGGCTGGTTAATGCCCTTGTTCTAAAAGGGATTTATCATGCTTTCTTATTAAATTGCTTAGTCACATTAGCAAAAATTGTTCCGATTGGTCTATTTATTGTCTGCATTATTCTTGCTTTCAAGGTTTCAACATTCAAAATTGACTTTTGGGGAACGCCACAACTTGGCTCAATCGTGGATCAAATAAAGCATACTATGCTTTATACCGTTTGGGTTTACTTAGGTATCGAAAGCGCAACTGTTTATGCTTCACGAGCCAAAAACATTTTAAGCATAAGCCGAGCAACTTTTTTTGGTTTTGCTATTACTAGCTTATTGCTCATCTGTGTGTCTGTTCTGTCGCTGGGTATTGTTCCTCAACAAGAACTGGCTGCAATGAAAAATCCTTCAATGGCTTTAGTCATAGAGCATGTAGTTGGCAGTTGGGGGGCAACGTTAATTAATATTGGGCTGATTGTTTCGGTTAGTGGTGGATTATTATCCTGGTTAATGCTTGCTGCTGAAATGCTTTTTTTAACCGGACAAGGCAATAATCATACCGTTGCACGCTGTTTTGGCAAATTAAATAAAAATGGTACGCCTGCCAATGCATTATACTTAACATCAAGCTTGATCAGCCTATTGATTGTTCTCGCATATTTCTACCATTCGGGTTATAACACTTTAATCCAATTATCGACTTCAATGGTACTAATCCCCTATTTATTATCAGCTTTATTCGTCCTTAAATTAGCCATAAAATCTCGCAAAGTTTACCTGATTTTTATTGGGGCTGCGGGGTCAATTTATGGAGCATGGTTAATTTATGCTGGTGGGATGTCTTACTTATTATTATCAATGATATTGTATGCAATTGGGCTAATATTTTACTTATACGCACGCAAGCAACGATGCCTTACTGCTTTCACTTATGTTCATGACAAAATCTATGCAATCGCAATTATAATATTAGCGATTATTGCCGTTATGTATTTTTATGTCATACTGGATTAACTAACATTTGGCGCTATTTTTGGAACAAATAAAAATCCGCTAATAGCGCTCTAAAAGCAGGCGAATACTGCCCATCATCACAACGCATACACAGTTGTTGTTCAATGACATTCGCATTAGGCTTTGGAGCAAACGCCATTAATGATAAAGAAAATTCTTTATCTGCCGTGTATTTCACCTGCAATAATTGTTGTAAAAATAGATGGTTTGATTGGCATAATTGCGTAAATTGATCGGCCAAATGATAAGGCAGCACCAAACAGAATAGACCGTCTGGCTTTAATAATCGTTTGACTGAATCAATAAGCTGTGTGTAGTTTAAACTTTCTGTATAACGGGCTAATTGCCTTTGGTTCGTTCGACAATCCACGGCCGACTCAAAATAAGGCGGATTGGTCACAATCAAATCATAACCATTGTCACTCTTCACCTGAAAACGATTAATATCACCCTGTATTGTTGATACAGATTTAAAGCCTGCTTGTTGGCTATTTTGTTGACATTGGTTAACGGCTTGTACATCAATATCGATAGCATCAATCTGACAAGCTTGATGTTCAAGGCGCTGTGCAAGCATTAACGCAATCACGCCACAACCACAACCGATATCAAGCACCTTATGAGTTGAAGACAAGATCGGAGCCCATGCCCCTAGTAAACAACTATCAGTGGTAATTTTCATCGGACTTTTGTCATGCGCAACAAAAAAGCGCTTAAACGTAAAGCCCCCTTTTTTTAACGATTGTGATTTATTTTGCATGGATAAATTTTTTAAATAACGGTTTATTCGACGCCACCGCATCCGCCCAGCGTGTAGGTTCAGGCAAACGATAACCACGTAAACATAAATTGACCCAATTCAATGCACTCGCTTGGCTAATACGATGACCCGATGAAATAAATAACGGATTACAATTATTCTTGCTTTGTAATACCCAACCAATCTGTTGCTGCTTATCGGTGAGTGGCGTCATTTGACCGGCGACTTTAGGTAATGGATTATAATGACCGCAAAGGCGTTTTTTAGCGACACCAATGGTTGGCATATCCAATAGTAAACCAAGATGACTGGCAATACCTAATCGCCTTGGATGCGCAACGCCTTGACCATCAACCAACAATAAATCAGGTTTATGTTCGACCTGCTCCCAAGCAGAAAGTAAAGCAGGATACTCCCGAAAAGATAAATAACCGGGGATATAAGGAAACTCGGTTTTTAATCGCGCGACATGATATTCCACCACATCAAAATCCGGATACGTTAAGATCACAATAGCGGCACGAGTGGTTTTGCCTTCATCTTCAAAGCCCACGTCGGTACCACCAATTAAAGTGATTGATGAATTAAAATCATCGGTTAGGTTTACTTGTTCAGCTAATTGCTGCTGGGTTAGTTTCAATTGTTCTAAATTAATAGACATTTTCTTTCTGCTGAGTATTATTAACGGCAATAAAATGATTTTACCAGAATTAGTATGCCATATACATTAGCAAATCCGACCGAACTGACAGAAGAAATTAAAAAAAGCCGCTTTATTGTCAATGCGGCGCCCGTTATTAATGCCCAGCAAGCAACGGATTTTATCGATCAAATTAGCGATCCTAGCGCAACCCATAATTGTTGGGCATGGAAAATCGGTCAACAGTATCGATTTAATGATGATGGCGAACCAACCAGCACCGCAGGGCGTCCAATTCTATCAGCGATTGAAGGACAAGATTGTGATCAAGTTGTGGTCGTTGTAACTCGTTATTTTGGCGGAATCAAACTTGGCACAGGTGGCTTGATACGCGCCTATGGTGGATCAGCAAGTCATTGTCTACAACAAGCAGAATTGATTGAACTTATTGCCCGAATACCTTTGCAGTTTCACTGCTATTATAATGAATGGCCAATTATAGAAAATCGCTTAAAAGAACTGGATGCACTAATTGAAAATCAAGACTTTGATGCCATTGGGGTAAACGTCAATATTGCCATTACGCAAGACAAATTGCTTTCACTACAAAAAAGTATCAGTGATATTACTCGTGGTAGAGTGATAATACCAGTATAAATCCTGTTGGTTAATTTGCGTTGGATGTTCACAAAGTCATAACTGTCACTATTTTTATAATATTACTAAAGCTTTTTTATTAAAAAATGGCTTGATACGAAATTCTTAAATTATCACTGAGCACTACCGATAACTCTATGTTATGAGCAAGTAATAAATAAAGCGATATAGAATGTGTATTTCATTCATTATGCTGCTTTATCCCTGTGTATACAGGGAATACGAATAGTTAATTAAATGACGGCGTAGTCTAATCTTTCCTACAAAATAAGTTTTTATTATCTNTTATTCATAATTTATCTAAATGCGCGCAACCCTCAAATATTTCACCTTTAAAGTCGATAAAAATTTCATATATTGAAGTAAGCTCATCAAGATTTGCTTCGCAAAAAGTTCCATTAGGAAGACTACGAATTAAACCATATATACCCTTATCAGAATGGAAAATTGTCACAAAATTATTTGTTAAAGCAGAAGATTTTATATCTATAGAAAT
>NZ_JAFNNQ010000020.1:0-213 GCF_026536675.1 Gilliamella sp. B2717
TAGACGGCACGGAAGTCGCCATGGCCTTTATGGACGGCAATCCTGACCGCCCGTATATCGCTCATGCTCTGCATGACAGTGCCCACCCTGACCATGTCACCACCATAAACAAACACCGTAATGTGATTCGCACCCCCACCAATAACAAATTACGCATGGATGACAAACGGGGACAAGAGCATATCAAGCTGGCGACTGAATACGGCAAAACGC
>NZ_JAFNNQ010000020.1:382-676 GCF_026536675.1 Gilliamella sp. B2717
CATTGCGTTAACCAGTCCCGAAAACATCCAGCTATCAACCGGTAACAGCGTGAGTGTCACCGCTGAAAACCAGACTGACATCACGGCATTAAAAAACATCACGCTGGCATCGGGCGATGCGATAGGGTTATTTGCTCACCAATCGGNGGATGAAGGTCTTTGCCAATCAAGGGGATATTGAAATACAAGCCCAAAATGCCAACCTCAATATGGCAGCGAAACAAAATGTCAATATTGACAGTGTAGACGGCAAAATGACGTTAACCGCCAGTAAAAAAATCACCTTAATGTGTG
>NZ_JAFNNQ010000021.1:0-1297 GCF_026536675.1 Gilliamella sp. B2717
CTGTTAATGTATGACTTCCTCCATATGATTTATTTATGTTTGATATTTCTTCAATACTTAATTCCTTAAATGATGAAACGACAAAATCAGTTGCTTTTTCAGTATTATACCAATTCCCTTCTACTTCAACTGTTTCAATTTTATAATGTACCTTGGTTCTGACTTCAGTGCCGGTTATTTTGATGCGGGCGTATTTTAATAAGCGTAGTGAACGGGNGTAAGGGTTTGGCTTTCTAACATCATTCACTTTTTATCATTTTTACTCACTTCACTTACTATGCAGCTATAAGAACGTAAAAGCACTCTAATAAATTAGAGTGCTTTTACGTTATGACTACTCTAATTTAGTTATACTTACTGAAGCAGATTTTACTTCTTTTGGTAAAGTATAGATTATTTCTTTTATATTTTTCGGTAGGTCTTTTAAAGATAATGGACTCAGGGGTTTTACAACTAAAAAATAGCTATTATCTTCATAGTTAACATCATAACTAAATAATCCCTTTAAAGCCGAATCAACATAGCTTTTTAAATATTGTTCTCTTTTAAGTTGATCGGGAAATTCAGGCAAATTATCTTCAATGATTTCAATATTAGATCGTTTTTCTAATTCAAAAAAATAATCACATAGTTCTTCATAATTCTCAACCGAATCAGCTACTTTCTTCGGTACAGCTCTTGTGCCACCTGAAGCAAAGTGTGCTAGATTACCATTATAAAATGCAGCATACCAGTCAAGATCGTTAGTACTTATAAACTCATCAGTCATTTTCATTATTTTTCAACTCCAAATATATTTGTGCAATTTTCACAACGGGACACTGGTTTACCATTGCGAGGGCGTACGGCTTGAGTAAATTGTATATCTTTTAATTTAAGATTAGGATTATTTAATAACAATTCGTTGGCTGCTCTAAATTCAGCACAAGCTCCTAATACATTACCACATGAAGTTTTAACACCTAAACCTCCTAATTTATCAGCATAAACTTGTAGTTCTGGTGCTATTTTAGTGGGAACTGTTCCACTTGATGCAGTAACAACTTTCTCCGTTAATGGATCAACAGCCCCAACTGCTGTAGCTGGTTTATATTTGCTGTTAGCTAAAGATGCTATGTATTGATCTAATTCTTTATTTGCATTAGCCAATAAAGAATTATTCCTTATTGTTTCTTTTTCAACAACATTATTCCAATTAACCTCATCTAATTCAACCTCTAACGCTTCAATTTTATGATGTACCTTGGTTCTGACTTCAGTGCCGGTTATTTTGATGCGGGCGTATTTTAATAAGCGT
>NZ_JAFNNQ010000022.1:0-216 GCF_026536675.1 Gilliamella sp. B2717
ATCTATCTTTTTATTTTTAAGATTTAAAAAATTTCGCTTACCATTTTCTGTAC
Source organism: Gilliamella sp. B2717 (assembly GCF_026536675.1). Taxonomy (NCBI): domain Bacteria; kingdom Pseudomonadati; phylum Pseudomonadota; class Gammaproteobacteria; order Orbales; family Orbaceae; genus Gilliamella; species Gilliamella sp. B2717. Next base: position 54 of record NZ_JAFNNQ010000022.1, read on the forward strand.
TTCCTAAAAATAAATATTCTTGATTAGACGAATCTTTATATATTTCCTGTGCTGATACTAAGTTAGGTAATACCAATAATAATAAAATTAATTGTTTCATACTGTATCCTTATTTACCGTGAGGATTTCCTTTTAAAATTGGGGGCCATGAATATTTATCGTC
>NZ_JAFNNQ010000022.1:237-2463 GCF_026536675.1 Gilliamella sp. B2717
GTTATATCCCCCAATATCTATTATGTTCAAAATGGGGAATATTACCTATTATGAATTTTGTACATACTTATTAGGTTTTAACTAACACTTAGTAAATAATTTGCTTACTTTTAAATATTATTTATGTTATTAAAACATAAATTTTGTTTATCAATTTTATAATGCATTTTATTGACTAAATTTATGCGATAACTATAATCCTCCAGTGATAAAGTATATATATCACCCGTTAAATCAATGTAATAATAGTCAGTTTGATAATAGAAACTAAAATCAGGATTATAAGAATAACCCGCTAATGTAATGGTATCTCTGATTTCTTGCTTATACACCAGTGATAAATTAACTTCATAAACATTATAATTATTCCAATAATTCCAATGGGTAGATTTATTATTTATTGTTTTGTAATGCTTTCTTTGCATCACCAGTTCTAAATCACCATCATGGTATATAACTGTTTTTTTATCTAGCAAGTCATACAATTTGTTAAAACTAAATTTTGTTGTATATAAAGGACAACGTGTCAAATCTAATTTGCGTTGTTCATTATCGAATATTTCCCAAAATCTTTCATCTTTAGTACAACTAGCAATTAATTCTTCAGTATTAATATTTTTGACAAATGGCGCACCAGTATATTTTTCATCAATAACAAAAGAATGACCATAACAAAATAAGGTATTTATCAATAATAATACCCCTAAATAATATTTAATTTTCATTAAATCTTTCCTTATTTAATTTTCTTGATACATTTCATCAACAACCGTTTCTTTAACTTTTCTAAATACCCCTGTATCACTCATTTGATATCCCGATTTTTTGATTATATGAATGTCACCATTTTTGTATCTTTCATCATCAATCAATATTTGTTCCATTTGATTTACTATTATGTTGCCATTTGCTTCGATTTTAAAGTCGCTCCACCATAGCGCTTCACCTTCAGCACTCAGCCGTTCATCTAGCTTAATAGCATCTATAAAATTACCTTTAACATCGTAGCTATTTAATTGGAAAATAAATATCGGCGTATCATTATCGCCATATTCTATATAGATAATGCCTTTATATATAATTTTTTTATAAATAAAATAAATGGCAGGAAAATAAAAACTAGGTTTCCAATCAAATCTTGTTATCTTAGGTTTATACGCATATTCTTCCGCCGAAAATCGATAAGGTAATTTATCATCAGGTGAAATAAATAAAATGTCATCTTTCCAATAGTAATATTTAGCTGCTTGCTTGGATGTGAACGGTAGATCTATTTTTTGAAAATGTAACAAATCATGATCAATCTTATCATTAGCCATAACCAAACTAAATTGCTCAAATATCAATAAATAAATAATAAAGGGATAGATTAGATATTTCATTTTTTAATTTCCTTTATTTTATCCATATCATAATACTGGACATGTAAATGATGATCATGATCCTTTGTATCCTTTTTTATATGGTTGGGAAAATTCTTTTTCCCATCCAATGTATAACTCCAACCTAACATATCTGTCCAACCAAATTTATATAAAGCATCATTCCATTGATTTTGACGTTTATAGTCAAATAATTTTGGGTTGTTTTGAATATTCAGACTAGTTCCTGGTCCTTTAAGTAAAGTTTCGTCTAATCTTAAATATTTAAAATCTCCATGATAACCATTAATATGTGATTTACTGACTCCTGAGCTACCTGAAGAAGTACTAAAACCATTACAACTAATATCAAGAAAGTTTACTTCTAACATTGCACCAAAAAAACTTGCTAACGTATCACCATTCATGAAAAAACGTGGATCTATAAAACAGTCAACATTAAAACGATATTTTAAGCCATATTGTTCATATTCTTGCTCTACTTTTCTTAAATCAATTAAATGAATTTTTTTAGTAAGACCATATCTTTTATGAGGATAATAGTGATTATTTATTTCAATATAATCATATATACCTAATTGATGTAAATTATTATTTTTGTCGTGATAAACATATTTATATTTTTTTTCATAACCTATTAAAATTTCATGTGGTATATGCTTCTCGATTTTTCCATCGTGAAAGATATGATAGGTAATAATTCCCGCTTTAGCTTTAAAATAATCTACCATAGCCACAGGATGCATAAACCAAACTTTACCATTTTGGCTTAACGTGGCAGGTGTTGATGAAGTTTCGGTTTGATTAGTTGTGGTGTCTGCTGATTGCTCTTTTTTAGTTTCTG
>NZ_JAFNNQ010000023.1:0-216 GCF_026536675.1 Gilliamella sp. B2717
ATCTATCTTTTTATTTTTAAGATTTAAAAAATTTCGCTTACCATTTTCTGTACTTCCTAAAGATAAATATTCTTGATTAGACGAATCTTTATATATTTCCTGTGCTGATAATAAGTTAGGTAATACCAATAATAATAAAATTAATTGTTTCATATTGTATCCTTATTTACCGTGAGGATTTCCTTTTAAAATTGGGGGCCATGAATATTTATCGTC
>NZ_JAFNNQ010000023.1:237-968 GCF_026536675.1 Gilliamella sp. B2717
ACTATATCCCCAATATCTATCATGTTCAAAATGAGGAATATCATCTATTGGTACGTTTCTATTCCTCAAAATAGAGTAAAATTTATTATAATCAAAATCAGTAGGATCAGCATGACCATCAGCAATACCTCTATCAACTTCAATATGAGGTACTATTATGGGCCAACATCCTTCAATATCTGAAGCTTCAATATATAAATCAGCTAGAGCTTGATATTGACTATCCGTAGGAACATCAGGACTTTTATAATTAATTTCGACATGGAACATTCTTCCTTTTAAATTATTCCTAGATTCAGCTTTAGTTGCCCATACATTTTTTTCGGTAAAAGGCCATATTTCAATTATATTTCCATTTTGCATAATATATTTATGAGCTTTACTCCTTACTTTTTTTTCTGGATTATTTACATTAGTTTTTGCTTTGATAGTTTCTTCACTCATATTTCCATCAGTGCAATGTAGAACAAAATGACTTCTGTATGCAGGATCTATAGGGCAAACTTCTTTATTTGTGATTTTCAACATAGTAAATGTAACCAAAGATAAAGGATGAATAAACCACACCCTACCGCTTTCGTTCAAGGTGGCAGGCGTTGATGAAGTTTCTGCTTGTTTACTTGAGGTGTCTGCTGATTGCTCTTTTTTAGTTTCTGCTTCACTTTGTTCCGTCTGTTGACTTTGCTTAGCTAAACCTTTGGTGACATCATCCCACCAAAGCATTTTTGTCG
>NZ_JAFNNQ010000024.1:0-221 GCF_026536675.1 Gilliamella sp. B2717
GCCTGACGGTAGAAAAGTGCAAGGTAAAACAGATGAAAAAGGATATACAAAAGCCTTTCATACTATAAATGAAAACGAAACAATAACCATAGAAATGATAAGCAGGTAGTTAATTATGCCTAATAACAATGGAAACTCAGAAAGTGGACCTGTATTTACAGCCCAAACAACAAAACCTGAAGGTGGAAATATTGCTGTTCAAGAAGTCGTGCTAAAAAATG
>NZ_JAFNNQ010000024.1:259-1341 GCF_026536675.1 Gilliamella sp. B2717
GCTTATGGTGGCACTGGCGCATCGGACTTTGAAAAAGCAGCAAAACATAAACGGTTGAGGCTATTAAAAAAATATCCAGATTCTGAAGTAAGAATTATTAAAGGATTTCTTTATCCAAATGAATTTAAAGCTGAATGGACAAAACTATATAATGAATTAACTAACTCAGAAACGGCTTATAAATATGCATTGTGGCAAGTTCATTATTTTGGTCATGGTGGACCTGATAAACTTAATTTAAAAGGTGACGGAAATGATATCTATTTTAAAAAAGAAGACAATATGGAACGTTTACCTTGGCATCCAAATGAAGGCATTATGGTATTACATTCCTGTCGGGGTGGTGCTTATGAAGATCTTGAAGAAGAAACACAAAGAAATGCACAAAAGTGTTTAGCTAATGTCATTTCAAAGCAACAAGAAACTCGTTGTTTAGGACAAGTGACTTATGCTAATTTTGCAGCCAATGTTGACGAGTGTAATAATATTTTAGTTGCTACTTCAAGTCAAGGAATGATTCCGGCGCCCACCCCTTCACTAGATAGCGCTTCTTATAAATATCGACCAGAAAGAAAGTTAAATAGTGTACTTCTGTATATTACTTCTTGTGCCTTATGGGGGTATGCTTTATTCACTGGTAAAACACATCGAAAGACGTTAGCTAGAATGAAGGAGTATAAAAATAGAATGATTGAACAAGAACAGGTAATGAATGCTATCTATCCCATTTATGAAGAAATAAAAAAACTTGCACCGAAAAATCAAATACTACCTTGCCGAGTTTTTAATAAAGGAGAACTAGAAGAACGTATTGTTGAAGTAGATGTGTTTAATCAAAATGATTTGGAGTATCTTTAATGAAGCATCCAGCTAAAAAAAATAAATCAATACGGAAAAAATTACCCATTTTTGTCATTATTTTGGGTTTTATTATCGGTATTGGTCTTATATATTTAAGCAGTGATAATTCAAAAAAACGAAACCATGAACTTAATCAACCGGAAAATTTAATTATGGATTTTACAATTTACCCTTCAACCATTCCTGAAAATCAATTATTACGTATACACGAAGCTAAAAAG
>NZ_JAFNNQ010000025.1:0-465 GCF_026536675.1 Gilliamella sp. B2717
GCCGTGACAAATGGTGTTGGGATAGCTATTGCAATTTGTATTGTCATGGTGCATCATTCCTCATTTAATGTTTATTAGTAGTTATTAAATTATTTTAATAACGTTTTGCGTTTTTTAAATAGTAATTCACAACGTATTGCGTTGTCAATAAGAAAATAACAACTAAATACGTTTTTTATTTTGTGAGAAAGATAATGATTAAGTTTGATAATTGTAAAAACGTGATACAGCGAATACTTGCAGCCTATAAACTAAAAACTGTTAAATCATTAGCAGATAAGTGGAACATAACAGCCAGTGTTATTGGGAGCAGAGTCCAGAGACAGACTTTCCCCGCTGATTATGTAGTTAAATGCATGTTGGATACAGGTGCAGATCTAAACTGGCTTTGTACTGGAGAAGGCGAGTCAGGTATTGACGGAATCAATACAGAAAAAAAATCAATTGACGTTTCGATCGAGGCGT
>NZ_JAFNNQ010000025.1:484-36235 GCF_026536675.1 Gilliamella sp. B2717
TGCAGCGTTAAAAAGCAGCGGTGCTATTACTGATGATGAATATCAGTTATTAAAAAGTAGTATTTTTAAGAACTAAATAATGAAAGAAATAAATAAAGGAGCAGTAGAAATGATTGATTATAAAACAGCAACAAAAGCCGAATTACTAGCCGAATTTGAACGATTAAAAAAACTGTCTAATGATGACGGTTTTTTTACAAAAAAAGAATTTTTGCACTTTCCGCAAATCGCAATGCCGGGCGAAGCGCCAATCGCTGTTTCATCAGGAAAAATGGACGGTAAAACATGGTTAATTATATTAACCAATCAACGGGTTATTTTCTTAGATAAAGGCTTGTTTTTCGGGGTTAAGCAAGTGGCTGTTGACTTAAGCACTATCTCTTCTGTAGGCGGACAAACCAAAATTTTATTTGGTCAAATTATTATAGCTGCGGGCGGGCATACTTACACCGTGGAAAATGTGCCCAAGAAAAACGTAATACCATTTACCAACATGGTAAAACAAGCAATGGAAGATTTAAGACAAGGCAGCCCCTCAAGCGCTAGTCAAACACAGACAACAAGTAACGACCCACTTGAACAATTAGAACGATTAGCATCGTTGAAAGAAAAGGGTGTTATCACAGAAGAAGAATTTCAGGCGCAAAAGGCTAAAATTCTGGGATGAGTGTACGCAAGCAATCCAGCGGCAAGTGGCTGTTTGAAAAATATTTAGAGGGCGGCAGGCGCATTCGTAAAACGTTCGTAACCAAGGGCGAGGCGTTAGCGTATGAAAGCTATATTGAAGAACAAGCGGCAACTAAACCATGGATTGCAGAAAAGCAAGACCGGCGGAGATTGACAGATTTAATCGAACTATGGCACAACGCGCACGGTAAAACACTGAGCGACGGCGAGAATGTTTATACAACGCTATTATTCATTGCTGACAGTATAAAAAATCCAATAGCCACAAATTTTACCGCCAAAGACTTTACAGAATACAGATCTAAACGGCTCAGCGGTGAAATTTATCGAACTGAGCGAGTTAAAACGGTTTCACAAAGAACGTTAAACTTAGAGTTAACACATGTTAAATCAATGTTTAACGAGCTGATAAGGATGGGAGAGTGGACACTTAAAAACCCAGTTGAACGTATTCGACAATTTAGAATTGACGAGCAAGAAATGGCATATCTAACGCCCGATCAAATCAAAAAATTGTTAGCGTCAGCGAAAAAAAGCAAGGCCAAAGATTTGTTAACTATTATAAAAATATGTCTAGCGACTGGCGCACGCTGGAGCGAAGCGGAATCATTGCAAGATAAGCAGGTAAAAAACCAGTCAATTACATATTTAAAAACGAAGGGAAAGCGAAATCGAACAATACCGATTGATAAAGCTTTGTTCGATGAAATCGACATAAAGAAAGGATCGCTGTTTACGCCGTGTTATTCCGCTTTCCGTTCAGCAATTAAGCGCGCACAAATAGAATTACCTAAACGTCAACTATCTCACGTCTTACGCCACACATTTGCCAGCCATTTTATGATGAACGGCGGAAATATTTTAGTGTTACAAAAAATATTGGGCCACACAGATATAAAAATGACAATGCGCTATGCGCATTTTGCCCCCGAACATTTTGAAGACGCCATTAAACTAAACCCTTTCAATAATATTTAAATGGCGGTAAAATGGCGGTCGAGTTAATTAATATAGCGCTTTATTAGTCTTTATTAGTTTTATAACTCATTGATATTTTTATAAGTTGTTGTTTTTTATGGTGTGTTCAGGGAACTCTTAATCAATTGGTCGCGGGTTCGATCCCCTCACAACCCACCATTTAATATTCCTTTTTAATAATTTTCTAGCTTTGATAGCTTTCAAGTTTACCTGTTTGTTCAAATTAGCATGATGAAATGAAACCATAATTAAGCTTTAATATTATTGATTAAGGTGTGATAGGTTAATAAAACATCAAAACGTTAAGGTTTTAAACTTAACCAATAAATTTGTTTTTCAAATGACTATAGGTATTATTATGAATGCATATCTTTATCTTTTTTTCGCTATTATTTGTGAAGTTATCGCTACATCTTCATTAAAATTATCGAATGGGTTTACCCATCTTATTTATTCTATTATTACAATTGTTGGTTATAGCGCATCATTTTATATTCTTTCCTTAGCATTAAAAACTATTCCCGTAGGTATTGCTTATGCGATTTGGTCAGGAATTGGTATTGTGCTTATTAGTTTGATTGCTTGGATCTTTATGAAACAAACTTTGGACTTAGCGGCTGTAATCGGTATGGGATTTATCATGTTTGGGGTAATTATTATAAACTTATTTTCTAAAGTGTCAGGGCACTAATATTATTGATATCGATTTTGAGATGAATAATTATTCAGTTTAACAGATTGTTTTTCATTAAGATAACCAATAAATAAGGATAGTTAAGTGACTAATCTTCACGTTTAAGGACTTTTGAGTTAAAGCGCGGTATTGACGTCATAATTAGATTATCAAAAAGTTTTAGTTATTACCTTTGTTTCAGTATAAAAAATTACATGCTAAGCTTGAATGGTTGCGTTTATCGCTATATCATAGCGCAGCTTAAAAAGACTTTAATCATCAAAATTATAAACGAGTCATCATGTTAATTAATGCTAAGAATATACTGGAAAAATTAAATCCTCATAACAAAATCAATTACGATTCTGTTTTACAAGAAGTCATCGCAGATTGGCAGCAAGAAGCAGTTCGCCCTAAATTATTGATTCATAGTTGCTGTGCACCATGTAGTACCTATGTTTTAGAGTATTTGGCGCAGTATGCTGATATTACTATCTATTTTGCCAATTCGAATATCCATCCAAGAGTTGAATATGAACACCGTAGTCTGGTTCAACAAAAATTCATCAACGATTTTAATCTGAAAACAGGGCATAATGTCCAGTTTTTAGAAGCACCTTACCAACCGGCAGAGTTTGTTAAACAAGTTGGGCATTTGCGTGATGAACCCGAAGGAGGAGAGCGTTGTCATCTCTGCTATAAAATGCGATTAGATTTGGCAGCGATTAAAGCGCAAGAATTGGGATACGATTATTTTGCAAGTGCATTGACGTTAAGTCCTAAAAAAAATAGCCAGAAAATCAATCAACTGGGTTTTGAAATTCAGGAAATTTTTTCGGTGAATTATCTCCCTTCCGATTTTAAAAAAAATAATGGTTATAAACGTTCTATCGAGCTTTGCAAAGAATATGATGTCTATCGACAATGTTATTGTGGTTGTATTTTTGCTGCTAAAGCGCAAGGCGTCGATTTAAAAAATGTTATTGCGATCGCTAAGCAGGGATTAGAAAAAATGAGTTAATACATATTATTATCCTCATAAAAGATACAAAAAAATAGTTAGTTCACCCTATTAAAAATGGTTTTAGCTAACTATTTTCTCTGATAGAAATTAATTTAATAGGATTTTAAAAACGCAACTTTAAAACAAGATATTTTTTAACCAAATTGATTAAAAAAAAGTAAGATTCGGCTATAATTATTACACATAAAAAATAAAGCGATATTGGTTATATCGATTAAAAAGTAATGGATGCTTTGGGGATTATGTGCTGCTTATGTCAAAATTATTTAAATTTGGTTTAGATGTGGGTTCCACAACTGCGAAATGTGTTGTACTTGGTGAGTTTGACAATTTTGTTTATACCAATTACATTCGTCATAATACACATATTGTGGCGACAGTCCTCGATTTACTTAATGAAATTAAACAGAAGTTTGGTAATAATATTTGTCTATCCGTCAAGGTAACGGGTTCGGCTGGTATGGGAATATCTGAAAAAGCCGATATTCCTTTTATCCAAGAAGTGGTGGCGGCATCTGAAGTTGTGCAGCGCAACTATCCCGAAGTCAGAACCTTAATTGATATTGGCGGTGAAGATAGTAAGATGATTTTCTTCTTTCCCGATCGCCCGCCCGATATTCGAATGAACGGTAGCTGTGCAGGTGGGACAGGGGCATTTATCGATCAAATGGCAACGCTATTAAACACGCCTGTTCAACAATTTGATCAACTCGCTCAACATCATGATAAAATCTTTCCGATTGCTTCTCGTTGTGGCGTTTTTGCCAAAACCGATGTCCAAAATCTCATTAGTCGTAATGTCTCAAAAGAAAATATCGCCTATTCTGTTTTACATGCTGTTTGTATTCAACTCGTTAATACCTTAGCACGTGGTTATGATATCGTTCCTAAAGTGATGTTAATTGGTGGTCCATTTTCCTTTATTCCAACCTTAGGTAAAGCAGCGCTTAATACGTTGAAATTAGGTGAAGATCAGCTAGTTGAAACGCCTTATCCAACATTGTTGTCTGCTTGGGGGGCGGCAATTCATCCGATTGAACGTGCTGAACTTTCAATTAATAGTTTTATCGAGAAATTAAATGCTTCAACAAAAATTGCAGTGAATCAATCTTTTCGATTATCTCCTCTTTTTAATGAAGCCTTATCATTTGATGACTGGAAAAAAAGACGAAAATATATCGATATTCCTCGATTAAATATCGCAGATTATAAAAAGCAAAATGCTTTTTTGGGCATAGATAGTGGTTCAACGACAACCAAAATTACGTTAATTAGTGAAGATGATGAACTACTGTTTACTTATTATGCCCCCAATAACGGTCATTCAATTAGTGCACTGATTAAAGGATTATCTCAATTAAAAAAAGAAATTGAGACATCCAATAAAGATATTGTGATTTTGCGGACGGGTGTCACCGGTTATGGAGAAGAGTTATTAAAAGCCGCATTTGGTATTGATGATGGTTTAGTTGAAACGATGGCGCATTTTGCCGCAGCAAAGCATATTGATCCAAATGTCAGTTTTATCATGGATATCGGTGGTCAAGATATGAAAGCCATTTTTATTGCCAATGGTGTGGTTAATCATATCGAACTTAATGAAGCTTGTTCATCAGGGTGTGGTTCATTCATTGAAACTTTTGCTAAATCATTAAATTCAAATACCATTGATTTCGCCGATGCGGCCTGTCAATCAACTCATCCTTGTGATTTAGGTACACGCTGTACTGTGTTTATGAACTCTAAAGTTAAACAAGCCCTTCGCGAAAATGCCACCATGGGGGATATTTCGGCTGGACTTGCGTTTTCAGTGATTAAAAATGCAATTCATAAAGTGCTTAAACTGCACGATATGCGTAAATTAGGTAATAATATCGTCGTGCAAGGTGGAACTTTTAAGAATCCTGCTGTTTTTCGAGCCTTAGAACAATTAACCGGTGCGCAAATCACCAGCTCAAATATCCCTGAATTAATGGGCGCCTATGGCTCTGCTTTAGTGGCAAAAAATCATTTTGTTGAAAATAATACACCTTCACAATTTATTGGGCTGGATAACTTAGCAAAAGCTGAAGATAACAAAGCGAAACCTTCTCGCTGTAAGGGGTGCGAAAATAATTGTGATATTATGATCTACCGTTTTGCCAATGGACAAAAATATTATTCCGGTAATAAATGTGAACGTTTCTTAAGTAATAATCAATATAAAGATAATCATGCCTTTAACATGTTTGATTATAAAAACACGCTCTTGTTTGATCGAATCACTGTCGAAAATCCTCAAGCAAAAATTAATATAGGCATACCTCGTGTTCTTGGACAGTATGAAAATTTTCCTTTTTGGCATACGTTATTGACTCAAAGTGGTATCAACGTAATACTTTCACCTTATTCGACCCATAAAATTTATGAACAAGGAGCAGGTACAGTGATGTCTGATAGTATCTGTTTTCCTGCTAAATTAGTACATGGGCATATTATGGAATTAGTTGGTCAAAAAGTGGATCGTATTTTTATGCCTATGGTCGTATTTGAATCATCCCAGTTTGATAATGCAGTAAATAGTTATAATTGTCCTATTGTGAGTAGTTATGCAGAAGTCATACATAGTGCTATCAATCCAGAATTAAAATATGGTATTCCGATTGATTATCTTGTGATGAATTTCACGGATGTGAAGTTACTCAAAAAAAGTTGTGTTCAATATTTACGGTCATTAGGTATAGCGAAAAAAGTCATTGATAACGCCTTTTCGGCAGCATTAATGGCTCAGTCCCAGTTTAAACAGAATCTTTACAACAAAGCGATTGAAGTATTAGATAATGCCAAACAAACAGGGCGATATGTATTTATTTTAGCAGGACGGCCTTATCATAGTGATAGTTTAATAAACCATAAAACACCTGAAATCTTAAATGCGCTTGGTTGTGATGTGATTACTGAAGATTCTGTATTAGGTGGTATTAGCCAGTTATCGCCAGAACTTCAAATTTGTTCACAATGGAGCTACCCGAATCGTTTATATGCTGCCGCTTCATTCGTTGCAGAGCAACCCAATAATATCCAATTTGTTCAACTTAATTCATTTGGTTGCGGGCCTGATGCTATTGTTACCGATGAGTGTAAAGCAATTTTAGAATCAAAAGGTAAAACCGGTACGATAATTCGTGTTGACGAAATTACCGCAACGGGTTCTGTCAGATTACGTTTACGTTCCATTATTGAATCGATACGAATGAATCATCAGCAACCGTTAAAAACAGATGAACGTAAAAAAACGGCTATTTTTAGCAAGCAAGATAAGCAACGTCGAACCATTTTAGCACCGTTTATCTCCGATTTTTATTCTCCGCTTTTAACGCCAATTTTTGCGTTATCGGGTTATAAACTGGAAACATTACCTAAACCAGATAAGCGTTCAGTCGAATGGGGATTAAAATACTGCAATAACGAAATCTGTTATCCAGCAACAATTATTGTTGGGGATATTATTAAAGCATTGCGTTCAGGTAAATATGACCGTAATGATGTGGCAATAGGGATAACTCAAACGGGTGGACAATGTCGAGCGAGTAGTTATTTATCGTTGATCAAAAAAGCGATGATCAGTAATGGTTTTGAAGATATTCCCATAATTTCACTTAGTACTGGAAATATTAATGAAATAGAATAACCAGGCTTTAAGCTAAATTGGTTTAAAACATTACCGATAACTTTTTTTGCGATGCTTTTTGCTGATTCACTATCAAAAATGTATTACGCCATTGCGCCAAGAGCGAAAGTTAAACAACAAGCTGATCAGCTTAAAGCGCTTTATATGCATAAATTGCAACAACTTATTCAACAAAAGCAAAGTAAAAAGGCCATCTTCGAACTATTAACGCAAGCCGTTGTACACTTTAATCAAATTGAAACACACCATAAAGATTGTCCACAAATCGGTATAGTGGGCGAAATTTACGTTAAATATAATAGTTTTGGTAATCAACACAGTGTTGAATGGCTAGTCGAGCAGGGTATTGAACCGGTTATTCCTCCAATGATTGAGTTTTTTGCGCAATGTTTTGTTAATTATGATAGTAATGTCAATAATTTTCTCTCATCAAAGAGTTATATCTCTTATCTAATATCCTTTTTTGAAAAGATTGCACATCGGTATATTGATAAAACAAATAAAATTTTGTCCCAATTTAAGTATTATCAACCTTTCCATAATATTCGCGATATGTCTAAAAAGGCTGAAGAAATATTAAATTTGGCGAATCAATATGGTGAAGGTTGGTTGATTCCTGCTGGCATTATGACATTTGCTGAACAGGGAATTAACAATGTTATTAGCCTGCAACCGTTTGGATGTATTGCGAACCATGTTGTATCTAAAGGTGTTGAAAAACGAATGCGAGATCTTAACCCAAAACTTAACTTACTCTATTTAGACTTTGATGATGGTGCAGGCGAAGTAAATGTGCTTAATCGTTTGCATTTTATGATAAGTTCATTAAAGTATACCCAGTTACAACGGATTGTTTAAATGTTAAAGTACATGATGATTCAGTGTAAGTAATAGTAAAAAGATAATTTATAAAAGGATTGTTTGTGTTATCAATTTATCAATTAAAATCACGATTTCAATCGTTACTTCGTCCCTGCGTTGAGAAATTCTATAGTGTGAACATTACCGCTAATCAGGTCACCTTATTCGCTTGTATGGGCTCTATTTTTATCGCCTTGATTGTGAGTTATTTTATTGAATATCTTTGGCTATTTTTCTTAATTCCAGTATGGATGTTTATTCGAATGGCGCTCAATGCCATTGATGGCATGTTAGCACGAGAGTATCATCAAAAATCTAATTTAGGCGCATATCTAAATGAAATAACGGATGTTATTTCCGATTGTGCGCTATTATTAGTATTTATTCAGGTGCCAAGTGTCAATACTGGTTTAGTGATATTGATTGTGTTACTGTCTTTTTTAACTGAATATAGTGGTGTTTTAGGGTTACTAATTGGTGCATCCAGACGGTATGACGGTCCAATGGGAAAAAGCGATAGAGCTTTTATTTTTAGCTTAATCAGTTTAGGTATTGCTACCGGTTTGTTACCATTGAATTGGATAAATGCGTTATTAGGGATAATTATTTTTTTACTCATATGGACGACTGTGAATCGAATTCGAAAAGGTTTGCAAGAAGCTAAAATTTAACAAGGAGTTGTCGATGCGTCAACAGCAACAAAAAACATTCACAAGCCATGATGGTTGCCAAATATTTTATCGCTACTGGCCTGCAATAGATGCCGATATTCAACCTAATCAAGCGATTGTGCTTTTTCATCGTGGACATGAACATTCTGGTCGAATAGCGCATCTTGCCGACGAACTTGAATTACCTAATTTTCAAATTTTCGCATGGGATGCTCGAGGTAATGGACAATCAGAAGGTGAACGAGGCGATGCCCCCAATTTTGCCACGTTGATCAAGGATGCGAATGCTTTTATTGAACACATTACCCAAGAATATAGTTTAAGACAACAAGATATTGCAATAATTGCACAAAGTGTGGGTGCCGTCATTGCAAGTGCATGGGTACATGACTATACCCCTAATATTCGAGCCTTAGTACTAGGAGCGCCTGCTTTTCGTGTAAAACTTTATGTTCCTTTGGCAGTGTCTGGTTTAAAATTATTATATAATCTGAAAGGTAATTTTTTTGTTAATAGTTACGTTAAATCTGGATTATTGACTCATGACAAACAACGAGCAGAATCATTTAATCAAGATCCATTAATCACTCGACCAATTTCAGTCAGATTGCTACTTGATTTATATTCTGTAGCTGATCGTATTGTTAAAGATGCTAATGCAATAACAGTGCCGACTCAAATACTTGTTTCTGGTTCTGATTTTGTTGTCAGACGCAAACCTCAGAAACAGTTTTATGAAAATTTAGGTACCACTCAAAAAGAATTTCATATTTTGCCTAATTTTTATCATGACACGTTTGGTGAACAAGAACGCCATATCGCTATTGAAAAAGCAAGGCGTTTTATTATAGGGTGCTTTGCAAATCAACCGAATATTCCTTCTTTGGTTAACGCAGACCTTGTTGGTTATACTAAGCAAGAAGCCGATAATTTATCATTGCCTGTGAAGGGAATAGTTAAACCTCTTTACTGGAAATTCATCAAAGCTAATTTAAAATATGCCAGTAAAATTTCTGATGGTATCAAACTTGGAGTTGAAACTGGGTTCGACTCAGGTAGTACATTGGATTATGTTTATCGTAATCAACCTTCAGGAAGTTCAAAATTAGGTCAGTTTTTTGACTATATTTATTTGCAATCAATGGGTTGGCGAGGAATTCGGCAACGTAAAATACATCTTGAAGAATTATTAAAATTAGCCATATCGCAATTACAAAAACACGATAATATCGTCAATATTGTTGATATAGCAGCAGGCCATGGACGTTATATTCTTGAGACAATTAATCAGTTAGCCAAGAAACCTGATTCAGTACTGCTTAGAGATTATAGCGATATTAATATTCGTGATGGTCAAAATTTGATTAATGAATTAGGCTTAAGTCACCTTGTACAGTTTGAAAAGGGCGATGCTTTTAACAGACAGCAGTTAGCTGACCTATCGCCTAAACCAACATTAGCTGTCGTTTCTGGTTTGTATGAATTGTTTAGTGATAATTCATTATTACGTGAATCTTTATCGGGTTTAGCGGATGCTATCCCCAAAGGTGGATATTTAATTTATACCAATCAACCTTGGCATCCTCAACTTGAGTTTATTGCCCGAGCATTAACTTCACATCGTGACAGGCAGCCATGGATAATGCGCAGACGGACACAGCTTGAAATGGATCAACTTGTCATGGCAGCAGGCTTTCGAAAAGTCACAATGCGTATTGATCAGTGGGGGATTTTTACGGTGTCATTAGCTCAGCGCATTGATTAATTGATTAACGTTATGATGAAGCAGGGTTCTATTCAATTAAACATTAACAAATGTTTATGGCTTATCGGGTTAACGGTATTTTTCTTTGCTAGTTACAATTTTAGCAATGCATTCACAGCTGAACGTAATGATGTCAGTAGCATGGTTTTTGATTGGGAAACGATTATACCACTTTGGTCATGGACGATTGTGCCCTATTGGTCGATAGATTTAATGTATGGACTTGCTATATTATTAGCAAAATCGAATCAGTCATTAAAAACACTTTGTTTTAGATTATTAACCGCACAAATTATTTGTGTCTGTTGTTTTCTTCTTTTCCCACTTAAATTCAGTTTTGATCGTCCAGCTATGGACGGATTTTTTGGTTTACTTTTTGATTTTCTTATGGGATTTGATAAACCTTTTAATCAAGCCCCATCATTACATATCACATTACTTATTATTTTATGGCAGTTCTATGCCTGCTATTTTCAGACTATTTTCCGTTATATTTTGCATATTTGGTGTTTGTTAATTGCGCTATCGGTATTAACAACCTGGCAACATCATTTTTTTGATATCCCAACAGGTGTATGGGTAGGTTGTTTGTGTATTTGGTTATGGCCTAATAATGGAATATCGCCATTAAAATTCACGTCTTTATCAAAACAGTATCGTTGGGCTTTTATTTATTGTTGTTTAACTCTGTTAACCATGAGTTTGGCCATTTATATGAGGGGTTGGGGACTTTGGTTATTTTGGCTTTCTGGAGCATTTTTGTTGGTCGCGCTTAATTATTTATTGATAGGTGCAAAAGGATTTCAAAAACAATCTAACGGACATTTTTCACTCGTCGTTATTATATTATATTTGCCTTATTTTATCATTATGTGGATCAATTCACGTTTATGGACGTTTAAGCACCAACCAAACAATTTCATTGAGGATAACGTTTTTTTAGGTAGAATTCCTTCAACCTACAATCTGAAACACAATCAATTTACAACTATTGTTGATTTATGTGCAGAACTGCCGATAGGTCAATTTAAAGGTAATTATACGCTAATGCCCATTTTGGATATGACACCGCTCACGCAAGCGCAATGTCAAATGACGGCTGAAATCATTGAACAATATCGACTGCAAGGTCGATTGTTAGTCTGCTGTGCATTAGGTTATTCAAGAAGTGCGACAGCAGTTATCGCGTGGTTGTTGTGGACTCATCGAGCCAAGAATGTTGATGATGCGATAGCTAAGGTAAGAACATGTCGGCGTAATATTGTTATTTCAACTAGACAACGGTTAATATTAATAGAATGGAGCAGAAATCTACATGCTGAAATCTGATCATAATAGAAAACAGTTTCACACCAATCAAACTCAAATTGTGACATTGTGTAGTTTGCTTTCTTTAAGTAAGCAAGTTAATATTTTTTCTGGGTTTTTAACAATTTCTGCGCTGGTCATTGGCTTTATTTATCTGGCAATTAATGATTCAAATCTGATAAGTTTAATCTGTTTTTTTGTTTTTATTTTAGGCTTAATAAGTCAATATTATGCACTTAGGACTAATTTCGATATCAAACTTTTTGAATATTTGACGCCATATATTCATGAACCCTCAATAGTGTTGAAAGAGTTAGATCATGCGCTTGTAAAATTAGGTTTAATTAAATCTGATCTTTCTAAATCTCGAACAATGTATGAGCGCGAAAAAGGGACATTACGACTTTTCAAAATTCAAATAGTGACAGTGATGATCCAACTTTTACTCTTTATAGGCGGATTTGCCAGTCGTATTATTTATAATTTATTGTAAAATGATTTCAACATTCATTTTTAAAGTATTAGAAGAATCAGTAATTTGAGGAAATAGATGTCTAACTATCAATACCATACTTTATTGTTATTTTTGGGCGTTACTCTATTTTTAATCGTTGCTTCGTTAATCGGACTCACGTTAAAACATCGAATTCGATCACCTAATCGGGTTATTGATAATTTAAATACTCGCATTAATGCGTGGTGGGTCATGGTGGCGATTTTAGGTACTGCTTTTTTGATCGGAAAATTAGCCGTCATTTTTTTATTTTTCGTGGTATCGGGTTTAGCATTACGCGAGTTTCTTAATCTGACCAGTATTAGCCGATATGATTATTACGTTTTAATATTTGCTTTCGGAATAGCGTTGCCGGCGCAATATATTTTAATCGCTGTTTCATGGTATGGTCTATTTAGCATATTCATTCCAGTATACGGTTTTTTAATTCTTTCTATTTTAGCCACAGTGACCGGATCCTCATTTAAATTCTTAGACAGAACGGCCGAAGTACAATGGGGATTAGTCATCACCGTATATAATATCTCTTGTGTACCTGCCTTATTGTCACTCCAAATTGATAACTATCACGACCGAAATTTATTACTTATTGCTTTTTTGGTGTTAGTTGTTCAAATGTCAGATGTTTTGCAGTATGTCTTTGGTAAATTATTTGGTAAACATAAAATTAGCCCAAATCTCTCACCATCCAAAACAGTGGAAGGATTTATTGGTGGCATAATTACAGCCAGTTTTATTGGTAGTTGTCTGTTTTGGATTACGCCATTTAGTCTTATTCAAGCTGGTTTAATTTCACTCATGATCACCTTGCTAGGATTTTTTGGCGGATTAGTTATGTCTGCCATAAAGCGTGATAGGGGGGTAAAAGATTGGGGTAACCTAATTGGCGGACATGGTGGTGTACTTGATCGTTTTGATTCAATCTGTTTTGCAGCGCCTGTTTTTTTTCATGTAGTTAGATATTATTGGGCATAAAATAGTATTAAGTTTAAATTAATAAAAAGCTTTGTATAAATTATAAAAATTTATATCTAAAAATGAGCAAAACAGATTATTTTATGATATAAATACTAGGTATTGTATTAACTTAAGATAGAAAGAAGGACTTAGTATGTTAAAAGAGCAAATGGTAGTAAAAAATTCAACCGGTCTTCATGCGCGCCCAGTAACGGCATTAGTTAAATTAGCCGGTCGCTATAAATCATCAATTGAGCTTGTTTATAACGACAAAGCGATTAAACTAAAAAGTATGATGGGGTTGCTTGGAGCAGGTGTAAAAGGTGGTTCAACTGTTGAAATCATCTGTGATGGAGAAGACGAGCAAGCTGCAATGGATGAAATCCGCGAATTATTTGCTACTGGTTTTGGGGAATAATTTTTAACTTTTCTTTTTAAAGAAAAGAAAATCCCGTCACCTAAGTTGACGGGATTATTTTTAAAAGGGCATTAACTAAATACTTTTAAGTAGACGGAATAGATTAATTTAATCTTTTATAATCGAATCCAATTCTGTATGATCAATTGATGGCAATGTAGTTGTGAAACATCTAGTTAAATAAAGTAAATAACAGAATCCAAATGCCAACCAAATCAAACCAACCATCATTGCTGTCGATTCAAGACTAGTCCATAGCCACAAAGAAAGTAGTAAACCAATTGCAGGCATTAATCCATATTTTAATAGCATCAACATTGTTTTCTTCGTTTCACCACCAAGGTAGCTTTTAATAACGCATAGGTTGACAAAGGTAAAAGCTACTAATGCACCAAAACTTATCATCGATATTACTAAGGTTAAATCAAGTACCAAAGCGAATAATGAAAAAATCGACACGAAGATTATTGATAAATAAGGTGTTCTAAATCGAGGATGAATTCTATAGAAGATTCGTTTAGGCAATACACCTTCACGCCCCATTGCATAAAAAATTCGAGAAACGCTAGTCTGAGCTGTCATGGTTGAGGCAAATACACCTGTTAAGTATGCTGTTTGGAAGAAATTATAAATAAAGTTATCCCCATATTTGCCGAAAATATTGCTTAGGTGACTTATGCTATCAACTCTATGCATTACATCCAAACTCGCTGTATCTCTATTGTCAACAAAATCAGTCCATTGTGGATACGCTAAATGCGCACAATAGGAAACAACTAAGAATATACAACCAGCAATAAGTACGGTACCAATAATTGCTCTTGGTAAGGTTTTTTTCGCTTCATTTGATTCTTCAGCCAGTGTCGCGATTGCATCAAAACCTAAAAATGCAAGGCATAATATAGCAGCTCCGGAAAATAAACCACTAAAGTCATCTGGTGTAACTGATATTGGTTTGAGCATCGTTTCGGGTGTTAAATCAACATTTATTAACGTTATAATAATAAACAATACGATAAATAACGCTTGAAATAAATTTAAAGTGATATTGGCCCAATTGATTAACTTGATTCCAAGATAATTTAATATACTAACACCCATAATCGATACTAATACAAATACATAGGCTGGAATATTCTCAAAGTGTTCATGTAGATATATTCCTAAAACCAAATAATTTAATATTGGTAAAAAAAGGTAATCAAGAATTTGTGCCCAACCAACTAAGAAACCAACTTTTCCTCCAAAGGTTCGTTGCACATAGGTATACGCCGAACCAGCAATAGGGAGTTTATTTGCCATTCGGCAGTAACTCAATGCTGTGAAAAAGATCATGGCAAGGGTTATGATGTAGGCTATAGGTAAGTGTCCATTACTTGTAACAGTGACTTCCCCATAAGTGGTAAAGATCCCCAAAGGAACCATATAAGCTAAACCAAATGCAATCAATGCAGGTGTGGTTAAAACTCGTTTCATTTTTATTGCGGACATGACTAACTTTGCTCCTCTGTCCCAAAAAACAATAAAAAACTACTAAGTATAGTTTTGCCTTTTTACCCGCTAAAAGCGGCAGGGAATTCTCCCATATTATTATAATTATGCAAGTTAATTTTTATTATATTGACATTAAATTATGCAAATTTTGAATTAGATCATTCAATATGAATTATTTCTAAACAAATCTTAATAAAAATTGATTATTTAAACTCGTAGAGGTGACCTATATTTAGGTTCAACTTTCTATTATAGATAAGCATAGAAGGATAAAAAATTGAAAAAGCCAAGGTAATTTGTTCATAAAATATATTGTATTTTAAATTGGAGAAAAAGAGATTATTGTGGATTTGATATAAAGTAGTGAAAAAAATATTTTTAGGAAAATTATTGTTTAAAGCTTTTCTAATAACAGTGATATTTTGGATAATGTTTTAAAATGTAAGAAAACTTGAATAAAAAGTAAGTTTGATTTTCCTTATTATAGATATATAACCAAAGCATTTACCATTATTCTTACTTTCAGTACTGATTGCTAATGTATATAGCAATGATTAAAACTAACAAGGAACTAATCATCGCTTCTACGTGGGGAACAGCTTGCTTATCAGCTAACGTACCTATTATTCTTATAAACGATAAAGACGTAATGACTAAACAAAAATAAAGCCAACGGTTAGGTTGGCTCTATTTTTTAAACAATCTATCTAAAGCTATAGTTTTATGAGTCTTGCTGATAAACTGTTTTACCACCAACAATAGTCGTTAATACTTTCACATTTTGCATATCGGTTGCTGAAATGGTAAATGGATTGCGATCTAAGATGATCAAATCAGCAAATTTACCTTTTTCAATTGAGCCAATATACTCATCTTGTTTTAGCACATAAGCAGCGCCAATGGTTGCGCAGCGTAAGACTTCGGTAGCAGTTAAATTACGGTCACTGTTTAAACGTGGGTGCTGTGCATCAATTTGTCGGGTCATGGCTATTTGAAAATCATACCATTCATTTAATGGATCAATTGGCCAATCGCTACCAAAGGCGCAGTTGACGCCTGCATCGATATATTGCCCGTGGGCTTCTAAACCGTTATAGCGTTTTTCGCCAAATAGTGTTTGGTATTGTTCAACCATGGCGTCGCTACAGCCAGCCCATTGGAATGAAAACACCACACAAGCATTTAATTGCTTATACCTTGCATATTGATGCGCAGCACTAAGTTCATTGTGCGCCGTGCTAGGGCGGATATCGGCATCCGGTAATGCTTGGCGCATTTTTTCGATTGCATCAAGCACCACTTCAATGGCACCTTCACCAACAGTATGCATATGAGGATGAAAACCAGCACGCGAGGACTCTAAAATTAAAGCATTTAGCATCTCAGTTGAATAGTACAAATCACCATAACGATCTTTTTCATCTTCAAGCTGATAAGGTTGCAATAGTCTTGCTGTCATTAATGGTGCTTGCATTACCCCGTCAACAAACAGTTTAGTATGTGAAATTTTAATACCGGGCTTAGGTTGCCAATTTTTATCATCATAACGGTTTGCAAACTGTTTAACTTTTTCGAGTAATGCCGGAATAGCCTCAATGGATGTCACATCATCTGGCGGTAACTCTCGTGCACCAAATAACCGAATGGTAAGTTGATCTTGCTGTTGCAACTTTAAAAAGGCATCGGCTTGCGTTTCAGTTATCCGAGCGTCCATCACGGCTGTTACGCCTTGTTTGTTTAATTCTGCTTGTGCTAATTTAGCAATATGTGCGGCTTGTTCTTCCGTCAATTTTGATATGCTGTCAAAAGCTCGCATAGCCGGTGCATCTTCTAAAATGCCATTAAGTTCACCGTCTTGTGTTCTGCCAATTTTTCCATCTGTCGGTTCGGGTGTGTTTCTATCCAAACCAAATTTTTGCAACGCAATACTATTAGCAACTAACGTATGACAATCGTTAGAAAAAAGGATTACCGGTCGCTGAGTATTGAGTTTATCCAGATCGAAGCGGGTAATATCGGTACCGATTGGTAACACTTCTTGCCTTAACCAGCCTCGAACTTGTAGCCATTGTGTGTTATTATTTTGACTGTCTTTATCCAAGTGTTTTTGAATAATTGCTAAAGTATCCTCAACGGTTAAACTTTGATAATTCAAATTACATGAGGTCAATTGCATGCCACCCCAAAAAGTATGAAGATGTGAGTCGATTATCCCCGGCATCATCGTTTTACCATGAAGATCATAAATTGCTGTATCATTATCAACATAGTGATGGCTATTTATTTCATCTGTGGAGCCTGTTGCTATTATGTAACCATTTTTGATTGCTATCGCTTCACAAACTGTATCTTTTTTATCTGCTGTATAAATATAGCCATTAATATAAATAACATCAGCTTTAACCATTATTTTTGATTCCTTAAATAAAGAACGATATAAAAGGTGAACGATACCAGATTTATAAAAAATTTGTCAAATGCAATAATTTTCTTTATTGTGTAAAACGATTATGCTACATATAATCTCTATAGTTACAGCGTCACAAGGTGAACAAATGAAATATCAACAACTCGAAAACCTTGAATGTGGTTGGAAGTGGCACTATTTAGTTAAAAAACATCTAGAGGGCGAGCCAATAACTCGCTATATTGAAAAAAGTGCTGCACAACATGCCGTAAATGAATTATTACTGTTAGAACATAATCCAACAAGCGTTGTTGATTGGATAAAATCGCATTTGAATCCCGATTTAGATAATCGCATGAAGCAGACTATACGGGCAAAACGAAAACGACATTTTAACGCAGAACAACAATATACACGGAAGAAGTCCATCGATTTGGAGTTTTTAGTTTGGCAACGCTTAGCGAATTTAGCTAAACGCCGTGGTTGTACGTTGTCACAAACCATTACGCAACTTATTGAAGATGCTGAGCAAAAAGAACAATATGCGACAAAAGTATCAACAATAAAAGATGATTTACTGTCACTTCTTGATGTGAAGCGTAACAGTAAATAACACAAACTACAGGATAAATAGGTTTAATTATGGGAAAATCCCTTGTTATTGTGGAATCACCAGCTAAAGCAAAAACAATTAATAAATATCTTGGCAAAGAGTATGTTGTAAAATCAAGTGTGGGGCATATTCGAGATTTACCCGTTAGTGGTAGTAGCCAACGCGCTGAGAAAACGACTAAAGATAAAGCCGAGAAGAAAGTAAAACGCTCAGAAAAAGAAGCGTTAGTCAGTCGCATGAGCGTAGATCCTTATCATGGTTGGAAAGCACATTATGAGATTCTACCCGGTAAGGAACGTGTTGTATCAGAACTTAAAAAATTGGCTAAAGATGCCGATATGATTTACCTCGCAACCGACTTGGATAGAGAAGGGGAAGCTATCGCCTGGCATTTAAAAGATGTGATTGGTGGCGATGACAATAAGTACCGTCGTGTAGTATTTAACGAAATTACGAAAACAGCCATTAAAAATGCATTTAATAAACCATCTATGTTAGATATGGATCGGGTAAATGCTCAGCAGGCTCGTCGCTTTATGGATCGGGTTGTGGGCTTTATGCTTTCGCCATTACTTTGGAAAAAAGTGGCTCGAGGTTTATCTGCGGGGCGTGTCCAATCGGTTGCTGTTAGACTTGTCGTTGAACGTGAGCGTGAAATTCATGCCTTTATTCCCGAAGAGTATTGGGATCTGTATGCTGATTTAATGACGCAGAATAAAGCGCAATTAACGTTACAAGTGACACATTATAAAAATGAAGCATTTGAGCCAAAAGATAAAGTAGCGATCGATATTGCATTGGCTGAACTTAATAAAAGCCAGTACCATGTTACCAATATTGAAGAAAAACCAACCAAAAGCAATCCGACAGCACCTTTTATTACTTCCACTTTGCAACAAGCAGCAAGTACCCGTTTAGGGTTTGGTGTTAAAAAGACGATGATGTTAGCTCAGCGTCTTTATGAAGCAGGTTACATCACCTATATGCGTACGGATTCAACCAATTTAAGTCAAGATGCATTGACTATGGTGCGTGATTATATTGGTCAGAATTTTGGGGATAAATACCTGCCAAAATCTGCTAATGTTTACAGCAGTAAAAAGAATTCGCAAGAGGCGCATGAAGCCATTCGTCCATCAGATGTAACAATACTGGCTGATAAGCTTAGCGATGTTGACGCTGATGCGTGCAAACTCTATCAACTTATTTGGCGACAGTTTGTTGCTTGTCAAATGACCGCTGCCGAATACAATTCCACCACAATCACCGTAAAAGCGGGAGATTTTATTTTAAAAGCGAAGGGACGTACATTACGCTTTGATGGTTGGACAAAAGTGCAACCTCAATTATCAAAAAATAGTGACGATAAAATTTTACCGGCGGTTAATGTTAATGATAAATTGGATTTAATTAGCTTAAATCCGAATCAACACTTTACTAAACCACCTGCACGTTATAATGAAGCGTCATTAGTAAAAGAGCTTGAAAAGCGTGAAATAGGACGACCATCAACTTATGCAACGATCATTTCAACTATTCAAGATCGGGGCTATGTACGTTTAGATAATCGTCGTTTTTATGCTGAAAAGATTGGTGAAATTGTTACAGATCGCTTAAATGAGAATTTTAATGATCTTATGAGCTATGATTTCACGGCACGCATGGAAGATGCACTGGATGAAATTGCCAATAAAAAACAAGAATGGCGAGAAGTACTCGATCAGTTTTTTAGTGATTTTAGTAAACATTTGGAAATTGCTGAACAAACACCAGACAAAGGAGGAATGCAATTAAATCCTTTAGTCTTAACGCCAGAAATAACCTGTCCAAATTGTGGACGTGAAATGGGCATTAAAACGGCTGGAACGGGGGTGTTCCTTGCTTGTTCCGGTTATGCATTACCGCCTAAAGAGCGTTGTAAGCAAACAATTAACTTAATCCCTGAACATGAAACCCTAAATATTTTAGAAGAGTCAGAAACAGCCGAAACTGATGCGTTAAGAGCCCGTAAGCGTTGTCCTAAATGTCACACGGCAATGGATAGTTATCTGCTTGATAATGAGCGAAAACTGCATATTTGTGGTAATAATCCAATTTGTGATGGATCGCTTGTTGAAAAAGGTAACTTCAAAGTCAAAAGCTATGAAGGCCCTATTATTGAATGTGAAAAATGTGGATCTGAAATGCATCTCAAATCAGGACGTTTTGGTCTATACATGGGATGTACCAATCCAGATTGTAAAAATACGCGTAAGATCTTAAAAAATGGTGATGTTGCACCGCCAAAAGAAGATCCGGTCGATTTGCCTGAACTTAAATGTACTAAGTCAGATGCACACTTTGTACTACGTGATGGCGCATCGGGAATCTTCCTTGCTGCACACAATTTTCCAAAATCAAGGGAAACACGTGCACCATTGATTGAAGAGTTACAGCGTTTTAAAGATCGTTTACCCGAAAAATTTATGTATTTAACTGAAGCACCAAGTAAAGATCCTGATGGTAACCCATCAATTGTGCGTTTTAGTCGTAAAAGCAAACAGCAATATGTCACATCAGAAGTAAATGGCAAATCAACTGGTTGGGTAATGCAATACGTCGACGGCAAATGGATCAATAGTAAAAAATAGGTAAGAACGCCTGAATGATTGTTAATATCATTCAGGTTAAGTATACGTTTTAGTATAAAGTCGTGTGTTTGTTTGTGCTAAAGTGTGAAAGGAATTACCTTATAATTTCCCTCTTTTTAATACGTATTAATCAAGAGGGAAGTGTATAGAGTTAAAGGAGCCTTTGTCATGAAATTGCAACAATTACGTTATATTGTCGAAGTGGTGAACAACGATCTCAATGTTTCGCTAACCTCCGAAAAACTTTATACATCGCAGCCTGGTATAAGCAAACAGATTAAATTATTAGAGGATGAATTAGGCGTCCAAATTTTTACCCGTGTAGGAAAACATCTTTCAGAAGTGACACCGGTAGGCGAAAAAATCATTGCATTAGCTAAAGAAATCCTCAATAAATCGAAAGATATCAAAATCATTGCTAAAGAGTTCAGTCAGCCAAATCAAGGTTCTTTAACCATCACAACAACCTATACGCAAGCCCGTTATACCTTGCCAGTTGTCATCCAAAAGTTTATGCAACAGTATCCTCATATTATTTTGCACATGGAGCAAGGATCATCTCAACAATGTCTATTGCAAGCGCAAACCGGTCAAGCTGATTTTGCGATAATTACCGATCTTTCGCAGTTAAGTGATGATATGATCGCTTTACCTTGCTACCATTGGAATCAAGCTGTGATTGTCATGAAGGATCATCCTTTGGCTAAAAGTAATATGATTTCAATTGAAGAGTTATCAAAATATCCTTTAGTCAGCTATGATTTTTCTAATGATGGATCAGATTTAAATCAGGCGTTTATTAATGCCAAACAATTACCCAATATTGTATTTAGCACAACTGATGCGGATTTAATTAAAACTTATGTTAAATTGGGTGTTGGGGTCGGCATTGTAGCGAAAATGGCAGTCAATGAAAACATCGATAGCGATTTTGTCGTGCTTAATGCAGGTCATATATTTCCTTATAGTACAACTTATATTGCCTTTGCTCGGTCACTCTTTTTACGTAGCTATATGTACGATTTCATCAGTCAATTTTCACCCCATTTAAATAGACAAACGGTTGATAGACTGATTCTTTGTGATAACAATGTTGAAGTACAAGCTATGTTTAATGGTGTGAAATTGCCAATTTGTTAGGTCATTGATGACTGACATTCGGTAAATTATTTCGAATAAATATTGAGTAAAGTGCGAGGTTTTCGCACTTTATTGTATCGTTTTATTTGTGTCTAGCTTTTAGTATACCGATAACATCTTGAAGGGACAGATTTTGATCTTGTAATAAAACTAACAAATGATAGATCAGATCCGCTGACTCATTTTTAAGTTCTTCTCGGTCATGTACGGTGGCAGCCAGCGCGGTTTCAACGCCTTCTTCGCCCACTTTTTGCGCTATACGCTTGGTGCCATCATGATAAAGTTTTGCGGTATACGATGACTGAGGATCGGCATTTTTACGTGCAGCAAGCAACTGTTCTAATTGATATAAAAACCCCCATTCCGTTTTAGCCTTAGCAAAGCAACTGTTGCTACCGGTATGACACGTAGCACCAATTGGATCCACTAAAATCAGTAGGGTATCATTATCACAATCGGTTGAAATGCTTTTTACATTTAAAAAATGTCCTGAGGTTTCGCCTTTCGTCCATAGTCGATTTTTAGTTCGTGAGTAGAAGGTTACTTTACCTGTAGTTTGGGTTTGTTTAAGGGCTTCTGGCGTCATGTAGCCAAGCATTAACACATCACCTGAAACATAGTGTTGAATAATAACAGGCATTAAGTTATTCACTTTTTGCCAATCAAGCTGACTCGCGTCTAATTGGTTGTCTGAATTGGAAACTAACATAATCGAATCTCTACTCCGTGGTTAGCTAAATACTGTTTAAGTTCTGCAATATTAATAATTTGTTTATGAAATACTGACGCGGCCAAAGCACCATCCACACCAGCATCTTGAAAAGCATCTAAAAAGTGCGCCATTGTGCCTGCACCACCTGAAGCAATTAATGGAACATGGCAAACTTTGCGTATCGTTTTTAGTTGTTTAAGATCATACCCATGACGAACGCCATCTTGATTCATCATATTGAGTACGATTTCACCGGCGCCTCGTTTCTGCACTTCCTTAACCCAATCTAGGGTATTCCATTTGGTTGCAACGGTACGTTTTTCATCGCCCGTAAATTGATAGACATGGTAGTTGTCAGTTTCTTGGTCGTACCAAGTATCAATCCCAACTACAATACACTGCACACCATAACAATTGGCTAACTCCGTAATTAAATCGGGGTTAGCTAAAGCAGGGGAGTTAATCGATATTTTATCCGCACCAAAGGTTAATATTTGCCCAGCATCTTCGACGGTTTTAATACCGCCAGCCACACAAAAAGGAATATCAATCACTTCTGCAACTTTGGCAACCCAACTTTTATCGACCACACGCCCGTCAGAAGATGCTGTTATGTCATAAAAAACCAGCTCGTCAGCACCTTCTTCAGCATATCTTTTTGCTAGTGGTACAATATCGCCGATGATCTCATGATTGCGAAACTGTACCCCTTTGACCACTTGACCGTCACGAACATCTAAACAAGGGATTATCCTTTTTGCCAGCATGAAATTGCCTCCTGAACTGTAAATTTACCTTCAAGCAATGCACGACCGACAATTACACCGGCAACACCACTTTCTTGTAGTGCTTGTACATCTGTTAATTGTCCGATTCCCCCCGATGCTTGAAACGCGATTTGTGGAAATTGTTGACTTATTTCTTGATAAAGTTTGACATTGGAACCACTAAGTGTCCCATCTTTAGATATATCGGTACAAAGCACATGTTTCAAACCATAAGGTAGATAATCGTCAATCACCTGCTCAAGTGTTTGGTTCGAATTCTCTTGCCAACCATGAATAGCGACATATTTGTTACCTTGCTCATCAATTCGTACATCGAGCGCTAACACTAATGCATCTGCACCATAAGTGTTAAACCATTGCTTAACGAGTTGAGGTTGTTTAATGGCTGTTGAACCGATGACTACTCGAGTGGCGCCTGCGGTAAGTAGGGCTTTAATATCGTCTTCTGTACGAATACCTCCACCAACTTGAACGGGAACTTTTACACCAGCAATTAAGGTTTTAATCAAGGATATTTGGCGAGCGTTGGGATCTCTTGCGCCGGTTAAATCAACAAGATGTAATAGTTTGGCTCCTTGGTTTTGATAATCTTGTAATCTCAGTAGTGGGTTATTGCCATAATCACGTTTGAGATCATAATCACCTTGATGTAATCGAACAACGGCGCCATCGATTAAATCCAGTGCAGGTATGATAGTAGGATAGGCATTCATGACTACATCTCCAGAAAGTTTTTGAGCAATTTTGCACCGGCTAAGCCAGAACGCTCGGGATGAAATTGAACACCGTAAAAGTTGTCTTTTTGCACGGCAGCGGTAAAGTTTTCGCCGTAATTGGTTTCTGCAATAGTTGCTGAGCATAATGGCATCGCGTATCCATGAACAAAGTAAAAATAAGCACCATCTGGAATATCTCGAAATAGATGATGTCCGGCTTTTGGGTAGACTTTATTCCACCCCATATGAGGTAGTGGTAGTCCACAATCGGGGATTTTAATCACTTTTTCGTTTATTATTCCCAATGTGTCAACATGACCTTCATTACTATATTGAGCCAATAATTGCATGCCAAGGCAAATGCCTAAAACAGGTTGGGTACACACTTTAATAAGCTCGACTAAGTTGCGTTCTTTTAATTTCTGCATTGCAGCTGAAGCTGAACCAACACCCGGTAACAAAAGCTTATCAGAGTTAAGCACGATATCAGGTTCCAGACTGATAATAGGTTGGTATCCTAATCTTTCAATCGCATATTTAACCGAAGAAAGATTAGCGCAACCCGTATCTAAAATCACAATGTTCATTACAACACTCCTTTTGAACTGGGTAATCTGTCACTTTCGATTTTGATTGCTTGTTTTAACGTTCGGGCAAAAGCTTTAAATAGACTTTCCACTTTATGATGATCGTTATCGCCTTCGGTTTCGATATGTAGGGTAATACCCATGGCATAACTTATGGAGTAAAAAAAGTGTTCAACCATTTGTGTACTCATATCGCCCACTTTTTGATGAGAAAATTGCGCATTGAATTTCAAATAAGGACGACCAGATATATCCATTGAACATTTCGCTAAACATTCATCCATAGGAATTACCGACGCATAGCGAGCAATACCTCGTTTATCGCCAAGGGCAATTTTCAACGCTTCGCCTAAAGCAAGTCCTGTGTCTTCAATAGTATGATGATCATCAACATGCAAATCACCTTTCACTTGGATATTAAGCTTAATTCCTCCATGGGTCGCAATTTGGTCTAGCATGTGATCAAAAAAACCAATGCCAGTATTGATTTGGCTTCCACCCTGTCGGTCTAACCAAACTTCAACCAGTATGTTAGTTTCTTTTGTGTGTCGTTCAACTTTTGCATAACGATCGGCTGTTGTTAATCGTTGCGCAATCTCGCTCCAATTTAATTGTGTCGGGTGATAATGCAGTCCATTAATTCCCATATTTTCAGCGAGTTGCATATCTGTGACCCTGTCACCTATCACATAGCTATTGGTTTTGTCTAATTTACCGCTAGACAAATAAGGTAGCACTAATTGAATTTTGGGTTTTCGACATTGGCAATTATCTTCAGGAAAATGCGGACAGATAAGTACTTCTTCAAAGTTCACGCCTTGTGATTGAAAGATTTGCATCATTAGATTATGTGGACCATCAAAATCAGCTTGTGGGTAGCGACTGGTTCCTAGTCCATCTTGATTGGTCACCATGACCAATTTAAAGCCTGCGGCTTGTAGTTTGAGTAACGCTGGTATGACATTAGGCTCAAAAGCAAGCTTTTCAAAACGATCAACTTGGAAATCAATAGGCGGTTCAGTAATTAAGGTACCATCCCGATCGATAAATAAATATTTTTGTAACATGATGACTCCTATTCTATCGTTTTAAGTGATGTTATAACCGCATCACATTCAATTTGAGTACCAATGGAGATGCGTATAATGTTTTTTTGACCCATTGATTTACTTTGATCGCGTAAAATAATTCCTTGATTCCAAAGGTTATTAAAGACATCTTTATCATCTTGAAATTTAACACACAAATAGTTAGACCAGCTTGGGTAAACTTTTTCAACCAGGGATAATTGGGTGAGTTGATCGGCAAATTTTTGTTTTTGGTCATTAAGGTATTGAACATTTAACTTCATCGTATTGATACCGTCTTTACTCAGTGCTTGTGCGGCAATATCTGCTACAGGTGTGGCTAATGGATAAGGGGCAATGACTTTTTGAAGAGTATCAATGACGGGTTTGTTCGCAATCGTAAATCCACAGCGTAACCCTGCTAATGCAAATGCTTTAGATAAAGTCCGTAAAATCACTAAGTGTGGATAATTAGTTAGCCAACTAACTACCGATGATTGTGGTGAAAATTCAATATAAGCTTCATCAATAACAACTAAAGCACGGTCTTGGGCCATATTAAGCAGGGTTTTAATATCTTGGGCATTAATTAAATTACCGGTTGGATTATTTGGTGAACAGACATAAATTAACTTAACATTCTCAAGATTTTGTTCAATACCGTTAAGATCGAGTTGCCAATCTTTTGTTGTCGGAACGATCTTAGTTTTTATACCCAATGTTTTAGCACTAACTTGGTACATACCATATGTCGGCGGACAATATAAAATACTATCTTGTTCAGGCTCGCAAAATGCTCGCATCAAAAGTTCAATTGCTTCATCTGCTCCTCGACTGACAAGTAATTGATCGGGTTGTACACCGGCATATTGTGCATAGCCCCTAATTACTTGCTGTGGTTGCGGTTCCGGATAACGATTTAATGTTTGCTGTGTTAACTCAAAATGTGGCGCAACAGGGTATTCATTTGCATTAAGCCAAACATCACCTTGACCGCCAATACGTCTAGCGGATTGGTAGGGTGTCAATTTTTGTACATTTTTTCTCACTAATTGATTAATATCCATTTGCTATACCTACCTTTGATTCGTTTGATTTAATACTGCTAAACGCAATGTAACTGCTTGTTTGTGTGCTGTGAGTTGCTCTGCTTGCGCCATTAGTTCTACTGCGTTACCAATGGCTTTTAACCCATCAGGTGTTAACTTTTGAACTGTCATCCGTTTTTGAAAGTCTGCTAATCCTAAACTGGAGTAGGTAGCAGTGTAACCATAAGTCGGTAATACATGGTTAGTACCCGACGCATAATCGCCAGCTGATTCAGGCGACCAGTCACCAAGAAAAATAGAGCCAGCACTGGTTATCTGCTCGACAAGTTCATCGGCATTTTGGGTTTGAATGATTAAATGTTCTGGCCCATAACGGTTACTGATTGCAACGCATTGTTCTAAATCTTGAGTGACAATAAGTCGACTTTCTTGTAACGCTTTCTCGGCAATAGCTTGACGTGATAATTGTGCAAGCTGCTTATCGACTTCTAATGATACTGCTTGAGCCATTTTTTCATCGGGAGTAAGGAGTACAACTTGTGAATCGGGGCCATGTTCAGCTTGTGATAACAAATCAGCAGCAATAAATGCAGGATTAGCTGAACTATCTGCAATAACGAGCACTTCGGATGGCCCCGCAGGCATATCAATTGCAGCACCATCAAGGCGTTGGCTAACCTGACGTTTTGCTTCTGTTACATAAGCATTACCGGGGCCAAAAATTTTGTCTACTTTAGGCACAGACACTGTACCAAATGCCATGGCAGCAATAGCTTGGGCACCACCTAGTTGATAAATTTCGGTAACGCCACACAGCTCAGCGGCAAATAAGATCTCATCCGCTATTGGTGGGGGTGAACACAGTATCACTTTGCGACAACCTGCAATATTAGCAGGTATGGCAAGCATCAATACGGTAGATAACAACGGTGCAGATCCCCCTGGAATATAGAGCCCAACTGAATTGATTGGTCGGGTTACAAGTTGACATGTAATGCCGGGCATTGTTTCAACAGTTACTGTCTGTTTAACCTGCGCTTGATGAAATTTTTTAATATTGCTAACGGCTAATTGCATAGCTTGTTTTAAATCAGGATTAACCCGATCGATTGCCATTTTAATTTCACTGTTGCTTAATTTAATCTGATTAATTTGAACTTTATCAAACTTGTTACTTAAGGCTTTTAACGCTTCGTCACCATATTGCTTAACTTGATTTAAAATATCTGCAACAGATTGACTAATTGAGTCTGATGCAGTCATAGCTGGACGAGTCAATAAAGCGGTTTGTTCTTGTTCTGAACATTGTTGCCAATAAGAGAGTTTCATACTTTACTCCATCATCTTTTCAATTGGTAATACAAGAATTGAGCTTGCACCTAATGCTTTTAGTTTTTCCATGGTTTCCCAAAATAGCGATTCACTACTAACCATATGTAACGCGACTCGATTTTGTTCGCCAGTTAGCGGTAATATTGTTGGATTTTCAGCACCCGGTAACAAGGCAACCACTTGATCTAATACCTGTGTTGGGGCATGCAACATGATATATTTGGATTCGCGAGCTTGTATTACCCCTTGAATACGTGTCATGACTTTATCAATCAGCGCTTGCTTAATTGGTGGCATTTCGCCTTGTCGTTGAATTAAACATGCTTTGGATTGATAGATAATTTCGATTTCTTGTAAACCATTCGCCTCAAGGGTGGCGCCACTTGAAACTAAATCACAAATAACATCAGCTAATCCTGCTCGAGGGGCAACTTCCACCGATCCGTTTAACAAACAAGTTTTAAATGTCACATTGTATTCAGCAAGATAACGACGAAGTAGGTGAGGATAAGTGGTGGCAATACGCAAATTATTTAAACATTCAGGGCCGGTATAATCGAAATCGCGAGGGGCAGCAATGGATAACCGACAACCGCCAAAATCTAAACGACGTAATTTTTTGTACTGAGGATTTTGCCCTTCCGCTTGTCTATCAAGTACTTCTTCTTCTAAAACATTTTC
The DNA here is from genome assembly GCF_026536675.1 of Gilliamella sp. B2717. Taxonomy (NCBI): domain Bacteria; kingdom Pseudomonadati; phylum Pseudomonadota; class Gammaproteobacteria; order Orbales; family Orbaceae; genus Gilliamella; species Gilliamella sp. B2717. The sequence goes on from NZ_JAFNNQ010000025.1 coordinate 29,227, forward strand.
ACCCACGATACCAATATCGACCACACCGTCGATAACCAGACCGGGAATATCGTCGTCACGAACACGTAAAATATCGATTGGCATATTTTCAGCAAATGCGATTAAGCGTTGTTCTTGAAGATTAATTTTAATGCCACACTGTGCCAGCAATTTTTTTGATTCATCACTTAAACGACCAGATTTTTGCATCGCAATGCGTAAACGCGAATTATCCAACATATTATTCTCCAACTTATCCAAAAAATTTATAAACCACAAACAAAAAACCCTCGGAAGTTTGATCTTCCGAGGGTTTTCTATTTGCTTTCGCGATATCACCGGAAGACCAAATGTCTTCCAGCACCAATCGCCCGAAGACTATTCAGGAATGATGGTGATGATGATGTTTAGTAATAAAAGCGCAAAAACAATTCATAAAATAAAAACCATTAAGTTGATTTATTAATCTAATTTCTGAACAAAATATAACATAAAAAGTCTGCTCGCAACTGTTTTTTTGTTTTTTTATTAAATTTTTGTAAATTTAAATTCTGTTTCAACAACGTATAAATTGTTTCTATCACAAAGCGATATCATCTTAATTTTTCGAAATTTATAGAGTATATTTTTCAGCGTGATTATGGGGTGATAATTTTTTCAACTACTGATTTACACCAAAAATTACAACAATACTCAGTCAAACAACTGGTCATTTGTGGCATGATGAGCCATATGTGTGTGGATTCAACTACTCGATGTGCCAATGAACTTGGTTATCAACCGATATTAATTCATGATGCATGTACAAACCGTGATCTTGAATTTAATGATGAAATCATCCCCGCTAAAAAAGTCCATTATAGCTTTATGTCAGCATTGGCAGGATTTGCAAACGTTATCAATTGTCATGAGTTCATACAAAAAAAGATAGATTAAATTTTGAAAAAACAGAATGATTTGATTGAATGTCAAAGGCGCTGGAAAGACTCTCTATTATTTAATACTGCCAACGAAATAAGTTTATTTTATTGATTATATTTCAGGAAGATATCGTTTATGTTTATGATATCTTCCTAATCAATTATTGCATCAATAAAAACAATTTATTCAAACGACTATTCAATAAGTTCAGAATATTTTTGACCTAAAACGCTATAACGACCATTGCCTAATAGTGCAAGACTAAAAGCGGTAATGACCATAAAAGCAGGGTATTCCCAACCACCACCGGTATTGCTGAATGTCCATCCATTATTAAAATGGATAACGGTGATAATGAGTAATTCAATAATGGCTAAAATAGCAATGACACGAGTTAATATACCAACTAACAGTAATGCACCGCCACCAATTTCAAAGACAATGGCGATATAACCAACAAAATCGGGAAATCCAAGCGATTCAAAATATTGTGCTGTACCAGATGGTGTAAAGACGAGTAACTTAGTGAAACCATGAACCAAAAACATCACACCTAAAGCAATACGTAAAAATAGAGCAGCCAGATCAGTTTGATTTTGTCTCATTTTTATTTTTCCTATATTAAGTTAGAAAATAACTTCAATTGATAATTGTAAAAAATTATAAACAATGCTATTACTTGGTTAAAAATAGGATAATACAACATAGATTGTCTCATAAACGGTAATAGTTAGTAAAGTTATACCTGTTCGATTTATAAAACATTATCTGAATGAAAAGATGAATTTGCTTTTTTCTGGCAAGCTCTACATAGACCAAATCGTTTATATTAAATCATTAATCAAATAGGTAAAAAATGTGATTATTTAAAATGTTAGTCAAAATACGCATTTTTAAATCAATGCGTTAATATTATTGATTACTAAAGTTATATTCGTGATGGTGTATTTCATCCTTAATTGTTATAAAACAATGAGCGGAATATTGTCATCGATTTAAACCTATATGGTGAAAACTTTATTCGCTGCGTTGCGTTATCATCGCAATAATACATTAAACTGTTAAATTGATAATGTAATGGTAAAAAGCGCAGTTTTATCTGAAAAGTTTGTGATACAATGCCTTAACTATACTTAATGATTCATTTCTAACGTTAAATAATTAATACTCTCTTTTCTAACTTTAAATATTTAATACGATTCCAGTCCTTTTAAAGATTACTATTTTATGCATATCGTTCAATAGATTATTGGAGTAATACTAAAATGAATTACTATGATTTTTTAGTCATTGCCTTAAAATTATTGGTGGTCTTTATTTGCATTATTTTGTTTTTAAAAATTACCGGAAAAACATCATTGTCTCAAATGTCGAGTATCGATTTTATTGGTAACATGATTTTGGGTGGTATTGCCGGCGGTATCATCTATAACCCTAAATTAACCGTTTATGATTTTTTAATTGTATTACTCATGTGGACGGCAATAATGTACACCTCGAATTATCTGAAAAAAAATAGCCAAAATGCCAAAGCCTTTATTGTTGGTAATCCGATCGTATTAATGGATAAAGGCAAAATAAAGTTGGATGCTTTCACATCAGTAAATCTGGATATATCAAGCTTTGCCGTACTATTGCGGATGAAAAATGTCTTTAATATCAATTCTGTTGAAAAAGCGATTTTGGAGCCTAATGGACAATTAACGGTCGTTAAAAAAGGGGATAAAGATATTTCAGCTATTGTCTTAGAAAATGAAAAACCAAGAAATGATGTTTTAGAGGATTTGGGTAAAAGTGAAGCATGGTTAAAATCGAGATTATCTCGGCAGGGGTATAAAACTTATCAAGGTTTGTACTGTGTTGAATATTATAATCGACGCTTATATGTGATTCCTAGTGATTCTGTGGATTAAATGATTCAGAACAATAATATTAAATCCCTTAACCATTTCGTTAAGGGTTAATAACCGTGAATGAATATCTTGATTTAATTGCTATAAAGCGGAGAATTGTTTAACGATTTAGTCACAAAACTTTTTACATCAAAGTCTATCAACGTATCTTGTAGCTTTTCGGCTTCTGCCTTTGATTGACATTGCGTAAAAACACAAGCGCCCGTGCCAGTTAATCGTGTTGGAGCAAATTGCGAAAGATGAGTAATGATTGCGTTTACTTTTGGATAACGCTTGCGCACCACCACTTCACAATCGTTACTAAATTGATCTAAGGATAGCAATTCATTAACGCTTCGAACAGGTGTACCTCGCTTAAGATCAGGATCGTTAAACACCTTGACTGTTGAGATTGCAATATTAGGGTAGGTGACCAAATACCAATATTCCGGAAATTCAACCGATTGCAACTGATCGCCAATTCCTTGTGCTAATGCTGTGTGACCATAGATAAAAATTGGTACATCGGCACCGATATTACGACCAATCTCGATCAATGTATGGCGTGATAAATTAAGATTCCATAATTGATTAAGTGCAACTAACGTCGTTGCGGCATTCGATGATGCGCCACCCAGCCCACCACCCATAGGAATTATTTTATCAATCGCAATATCAATCCCTAACTCATGTCGACCAGTATAAGATTTTAATCGTTGGGCTGCGAGAGTAATTAAATTTTTATCTGAAGGGATATCACTAAATTGAGTGACTAGATTAATTTTATCATCTTCACGACGATTGAAAGATAATCTGTCACTCATATCGATAAATTGAAATAGTGTTTGTAAATTATGATAATTATCAGGACGACGCCCAGTAATATATAAAAATAAATTTAATTTAGCGGGTGAAAGCCATTGATACATGAAAAATCCTTATTACCGTAAAATCCAATTATCAATTTTTAAGCGTACTCGTTCATTATCATGATTAAGTTCAATCATTGCGGGTAAATCTACCGATTTATTATTAAAAGTTTTCGTCATGTAATTCGATATTTTTAATAGCCACTTTTTGTCTTGTTGCAAAAATTCGGTTGATGCTAAACGCCCCGAATTATCGATTTTATCGTTGATACTGTCGTTAGAAAATCCCTTAAGCCAATTATTTAATGAATTTAAAGGCACATCGATCCTAGCGATTTTATTCATCAAACTTTCAACATTATAATCAGTATAATGCTTGCCATTTTTGTCGATCACTTCTGCATAATCCGGTTCTGCAATTAGTGTTAAAATGTTGGTTCCAACAGGTGTAGTAAGTTTGATTTCATAACGATCTATCGATTTTTGAACAATAAAAAAACGTCCATAACTTCGAGAGTTTTCACTAAAATGAGCAATACTTCCATTAACTTGAAAAGCATTTATTTGCTTAAGATCTTGTTGGTGAAGTTGCCATTGTTCTTCAATGGTTGCTGTGTCTTTATGTTTGGTAACTTGACAGGCTGTAAGTAACAAAGGCAGTAAGATCAAAGCGTATTTAAATTTAAACATAATTGCCTCTTCAATGTTAATCAATAATATGTAAAACATTATAACTGATTATTAAAAGAATAAAAAAGGTAATGAGAAATTAACGTTTTCAAATTTTCATGTATAATAACCTGTTATAAAGGTGCTATAAATCGTCATATCTTACAAACAATTATATAAGAAAATTGCAATGTCAATCACTATATTAGGTGTCAATCATAAAACGGCACCCGTGTCGCTGAGAGAAAAACTCGCTTTTCCCAATGAAATTATTGATAAAGCATTATACAGCTTATATCAACACCCTTTAGTTGAAGGATGTGTGATCTTATCAACCTGTAATCGCACAGAAATTTATCTTAGCTTTGAGCACCAAATTGACTATTTAAGCTTAAAACAATCTGTAGAAAGCTGGCTAGGGCAGTTTCATCATATTGACATTCAACATTATCACGACATGCTTTATTGGAAACAAGGACAGCAGGCAGTTGAACACTTAATGTCTGTTGCATGTGGTATTGATTCAATGGTGCTTGGAGAACCCCAAATATTAGGTCAAGTTAAACAAGCTTATTGTTATGCCCAGCAAAATAATAGCTTGTCACTTAAATTAGAAAAGCTATTTCAAACGGTATTTCGTGTAGCGAAAATAGTACGAACAGAAACGAAAATAGGCTCAAATACGGCTTCCGTTGCTTATGCCGCCTGTCTTATAGCCCGAAATCTATTTAAAACAACGCAAAATTTAAATGTGATGTTAGTTGGGGCGGGTGACACAATTGAACTTATTGCTCGTTATTTAAAACCTCATCGATTCAATCATGTCATTGTAGCTAATCGAACTCGAGAAAAAGCCCTTAAACTAACCGCACTTATCGATGCCGAAATTATCTCTTTACCTGATATTGCAAATCGTCTTAAAGATGTAGATATTGTCATAAGTTCAACAGCGAGTCCGCTACCTATTATTGGTAAAGGAATGGTAGAGCGAAGTTTATTGGCAAGAAATAACCGTCAAATGCTGTTTATTGATTTAGCGGTTCCTCGAGATGTAGAAGAAGAGATCAGTAAACTTGACCATGTACATCTTTATTCGGTCGATGATTTGCAAAAAACAGTTGAAAACAATCTACAACAACGAATGGTAGCAGCTCAAGAAGCACAACACATTATTCGAGAGCAAGCCGAACATTTTTTAGATTGGTTAAAAACGCGTTCTGTGATTGATTATGTAAAACAGTATCGTCAAAATGCTGAAAGTATACAACGTGAACAAGAAGAAAAAGCTTTAAATGCATTTCGACAAGGTGAGAATATTGAAGATGTATTTGCTGAATTTTCACGTCGGCTAACCAACAAACTGATTCATGCACCAACCCAAACATTACTCAATGCATCAACACATGATTGTGATGACTGCTTTAAAATTCTGTGCAAAGGATTTGGTTTAAAAGGGCATTAACTAACATATATTATTTGTTTACAGGAAATATAACGTATTGGATCAGATTGAATTTTTTGATATACCCAGTCCATGTAAGCGTGTTTGTGAAACCGATAAACAAGGGTATTGTATAGGCTGTTATCGTTCAAGAGAAGAAGGTTTCAGCTGGTTAAGCTATACTGATAAACAAAAAAAGGAAGTATTACGTTTGTGTCTACAACGTGCTTATAAGCGTCGTTATTTAGCCATGCTTCAGCAAAAATCTCAGTCTAAACAACGCTCATCACAAGTTGAGCTTGATTTAATAGAATAATTTTATGCGCTTTATCATACAATATCTTGTAATCTTGACTTAGTCAGAGTAGGATTTTTAGGCATTAGGTTAGGTAAGATTTAATCACAATAGTTAATTTAATCGAGATTTTAAAAATGAAAATGTGTATTGCATGTGGCATGCCAATGACTTCAATTGCTGATTATCCTTTGCATGATCTATCTAAAAGTTATTGTAAATATTGTGCCAATCAGGATGGTACCATGAAAACCTTTGACCAAAAATGGCATGAAGTGACTTTACGGTATGCCAATAACCATAATATTGACTATTCGATAGCAAAACAAACTGCTTATACTATTTTGAAAAAATTGCCGGCGTGGAAGCGTCGTTGGTAGTTGATTTTTTAGGCATTCAAAGCACATTATCATAATATCAGTTGCAGTTATTGCAAAGCTTAGTATAATTGCCAACGTTTACTTATTTACACTTCTAATGCCAGTGTGGCGAAATTGGTAGACGCAGCGGATTCAAAATCCGCCGCCCTTAAAAGCGTGTCGGTTCGAGTCCGACCACTGGCACCAATAAAATCAACTAGTTACCACATAATTTTATCTCCGAAAAATAATTAAATAATAGTCAGTGGCGGTAAAATGGCGGTGAATTTTTTTCTAATCGTATATAATCCATTTTGTACTTTTTCTATGGTGGGCTAAATGAGGGCTCCGTAAGGGGCGCCGTTTTGGTCACGCGATCGATTTGGTGTTTAAATTTTGATTTTTGATGATTAATAAANNNNCAATTGGATTTTTTGAAAAAAGAGTTGATTTTATAGGTAGGTGCATCTATAATTATAAACGTCAGCAGGGTGCTGATACGGTAAACCCCCGACCGCAGACGGGGGCAAATAAGGAGAGAATAAGATGCGCTATATCTTAATTCTCTTGGTTCTACTAACGGT
>NZ_JAFNNQ010000025.1:36335-59255 GCF_026536675.1 Gilliamella sp. B2717
GGTGGAATAATGGCATGGCATTATCAAAAGCTGAAATACAAAAACGCAGTGATGAGAAAAGAGGAGTAAAATCAAAAGGGTACAAGCTGTCGATTGAAACTATCGAAATGATTGCAACGTTAAGCAAGAGTACTGGCACGGCGCAGGGCACAATTATCGAAGAAGCAATAAAGTTATATAAAGACAAACTATAAAAGCCCGCAATTGCAGGCAGGTGAGAGCACAATGTTTATTATTTTGCAATTACTGTTTAGAAATAAAATTATTGGCATTGAATGGCGGAATATACCGCCATTAATTTTATGCCGCATGATTGCGACTTGATAATGGGATGTGTACAGTCGGATCGGGAATTGCGCTAGGCACGATAGTTACTGAAACCGATTGCAGAACTACAAATGTGTGACTGCAATTAATGTTGGTGCATTGCCGGTATTGTTTGCGTGTTAGTGGGCTCAGCTCCTCGCTGGTTCTAATTGTGGTTTTGGATTTGCAGTGTGGACATTTCATTGATAACCTCTTTAGCTGTGTGATTACTGGACTAAATTAATAGTAATTTTATCATAAATTCACTATTATTCAAAGTGTTATTTGTTCTGAATTTAATTTTCATGCTCTTCGGGTTTTTCGTCGTCGTCCAGTTTTATTTCGAGTTCAACATATGTTGTATAACCGCTGTTTGTATCTAGATTATGTACACATCGCGTTATTGTCCATAGAGTTGAATCAATTTGACGCTTGAACCCCTCGACGGCGCACGGCATTTCGGGATAAATATCGGGACGACCCTCTGCCAGATTAATACTGAATTGAGACGCGCCGCGTTGCAACTTATACCATTCGTTACGCGCTGCACGTAATGCATTTTGTTTTGATGAATAGGTGTGTCTCAATATTTTAATATTCCCGTCAGCACCAACAAGCACGTCACTATGATTCATCTTGGTTTTTCGCGCCCCCGTCCTGTGTCTATTTGGTGTACGGTAATTTATCCAATAAGCACGCACGCCTGTGTACGCGTTTCTATCAGCGATTGAGAACCGATGCTGATCGCCTAGTTTACGAGTTATTGTAGTAGCAGGGATTAGCTGCCCAGTAACAGTTTTGGCTGCACCCCTTTTGAAAATAATCAGCATTCCATTTTTTAGCGAGGCCGCAGCATCGACATCATTACATAGACGCGTTAAAAATGATGCATCAGATTCATTGGTTTGGTCGATGTGTGTGATATATTCCGCTGAAACATCGTTATCGATTTTACATTCAATGTTGTGTCGTTTTGCTATCTCTGCAGCAATAGCTCCCAGCGTTGTGTTACCATAACTATTTTCCCGTCGCTCATTTAACGAATCTCTGAGATTGGCACTGCTGCCCCTAATTGATAGTATGTCAGGTGTTCCTGAGTGTTCACATTCATCAATTGTAAATAGATTTTGTAAAATGACATTGTCATTTAACCAGCCCAGTGATACCGCGAGCTGCACACCTCGTCGCGGCAGTTCCAGCGAACCGTCACTATCATCCAATTCAATAGAAATGGTATCTGCGTCTAATCCTCTATTATCAGTAATCCGCATTGATATAATACGATTTTCAAAATTTTTCGTGATGTCCTGATCATCGATTGCAATAGTATATACTGGCTGTTTCATATCATTCCTATAATATCAGCATAGGGCACCCAACCAGGCGGATCAGTTTTAGTTAACGATATAATAAATTCAATTTTACGAGGTGTACCGTCCCGAAAAAATTCTGTTTTTGTTTTTTTTAAATTTGTCATAACATAAAAACCCAATGGAATACCCGTTCCGTCGATTAACGGCCACGACGCCCCTAAATCCGCCATGCGTTCTAATATAGCCAAACTCAAACGCCCGCCTGTCAATTCCGGATACAGGATACCGGATAATGTCATTGTTTCATTATCACGCCCAATAAATTGTAATGCTGAACGCTGATTTACTCGCGAATTAGCAGGGAATCGCCAATCCTTATTTTCCTCAATGGATTGAAAGGGCACGGTTTTTAATTCAAAAACAAATAATCCATAACACATCATCATTAGTCTATATCCCTCAAACTGGCTCTAAACTGAGCGGATCGACTGCGTTCGCGTCGATCAATTTCGTTGACAACACAACGAGCCAGATCCTGCTCGTTGATTCCGTGCGCAGCGTTAATAGTAATATAATATTGCGGAGAACTGCTCATTGCTGCAGGTGACAGCGGTCGTCGTTTATCAATGACAATGCTGTTAGAGAATTGCGAATTAGCACCATTAACAAGTCGCCACAATTGCTCAATGGAACTAACGGCCGAATCCTGATTATTATCGATACCTTTGACATAACCATCAATTGTATAACCGCCGAATTTGGCAAACAATTTAGACGGTGAATGTATATCTAATGTGTTTTTAAATCCTCCGCTGATGCGTTTCCCTAATTGATTCATCGACGAATATGCATGGTTTTGATTATGCTCGATACCGTGTATATAACCGTCAATTGTATAACCGCCGAATTTAGCAAATAATTTAGACGGTGAATGTATATCTAATGTTTTTTTAAACCAATTACTGATATTTTCACCCAGTTCGGTTATAGTTTTTTTTGCATCATCCCATTTATTATTTATCCCCACATTCAGCCCATCAACAAGGTTGGAACCAATTTGAGTAAATTTATTCCAGATTCCGTTTTCGCCAGTGAAAACCCCCTCAATTTTTCCAGGCAGTTCACGCATTTTATCAGGAATAGTCAAAATAAATTTAATCACGTCCGCGACAATATTATATAATTTTTTAAAAAGTCGGGTCAGAGTTCTCACCACGTTACCAACAGATCTACCAAACGATCTCCCGGCGTCACGGGCGCCTGTAAACTCTGTTTTAGTGTGGTCGATAGGCTGGAGTAAATCATTAAACCATTGGATCAAATCTTCGATTTTTTTACCTATTATTCCAAATACATTCCCTACAGTCCTGGCAACAGGCGTTAAAAACGCAAACTCGTTGGAAATATTGGTCAATGATTCATTTAAACCATCCCAAAAACCAATAAAAAAATCGCTAATTGGTTGCCAACATTTAAATATCAATGCCCCGATATTTATAACTAATTGTACCAACGGTTTAAAAATTTTTATCAACAATTTGATTGCGTCACCAATTCGTCGGCCGAATGATTCGCCTGCGCTCTCTGTCGATTTGAGTTTACTCCGGGTTAATTCAACAGGTTTTAATAGATCGTCAAACCATCCAATCAATTTACTGATTTGACGACCTAACCATCTAAATGCATTGCCAATTGATGTTAAAATAGGTTTTAAAAATGAAAACCGTGATTGAGTTGAAGATAAAGACTTGCCGAGCCCTCGCCAAAAACCAATAAAAAACGCACTCAACGGCTGCCAATATTTATAGATGAGAGATCCAGCTGTAATGATCCAACCAATAGGACCCAGCGCCAGCCCCGCTCCTCTGGCTGCCAAACCAAAGAACCGAAGCAAACCTCCTTTAAGCCCTTTGCTGAACAAACCAAAAAGCGAACCAAATTTTTTAAACGGTAATCCAGCAAAACCAATACCGGCAAACACGAGTTTTTTAGGTGATCTACCAATAGCTAGCAACGATTTTCCGATAGTTTTTAATATTGATCCTGTTTTTTTACCAGGCAGAACAAACGATAGCAGGGAACTAGAAAATGAACGAATCCCCCTTTTAGCAACATTTGTCTTTATAAATAGGCTACCAAATGACAACCCCAGTCGCGCTAATATAAATCTAGTCATTAACATAGGACCAAAAACACTCATCAATACTATTGCAAACGCACCAAATGCCGTCGTAATAGCTGCCAATCCAACGCCGATCATGACGAGCGCCTTACTTAATGCAGGGTGTTTTTTTAAAAACTCACCAACACTATGTAGGAATTTAGTCAACCCCTGCACAGTAGAACGGAGCCAGTCACTGTTTTTTTCAAATAGTTCTACGCTGATATTTTCGAACGCGGCATGGAGCATTGTCATATCACCAGCTAAATTATCCAGCTTTGTTTTTGCGACTCTGGACGCCTCACCATCATACTCTCCTGGATCCCCTCGCATTTTCCGCAAAAATCCTGTTGACGATTGGGACAGCAAAACCTCAAACCCGGTTAAACCAATTTGTCCAGCAATTTGTTTATTTATTTGAGCTCGTTGTATATTACCCATATGCTGGGTGGCATCTGATATTTCAGACATAATATCAATGACATCACGCATATTGCCGTTTTTGTCCGCAACTTTAACGCCCAGTTTTGCTACTGCATTTGACGCGCCGAGACGCACTAAAATTTGACGCAATGTTGTGCCAGCTTGACTTCCCTGAATTCCTGCATTACCCATCACTGCGGTTAGTGTTGAAATGGTTTCTAGGCTCTGCCCAAATGCAGCTCCAACTCCTGCACTATATTTTAGGGACTCACCTAACTTTGGAATATCGACGTTATTGCGAGTGAACATTGCTGTTAAAACATCAGCGACGTGATCCATTTTTTCCGCAGGTAATCCCATTGCCATTTGAATGTTTGATGCAATATCTGCAGTGGTACCAAGATCAACATCACCAGCGGCGGATAGATTCAGCATGCCGGGCATGGCTTTTAAGATTTGATCCGGGTTATATCCCGTTCTACCTAAGAAATATTGTCCTTGAGCAATTTCGCTATCGGTAAATTTAGAGACTAATGGCAATTCTCGTGCTTGTTTTCGTAGTGCTATCATACGAGGATCGTTTTTGTCATCAATTCTTGTTACTGCTTGGGTTGCACTCATGCTGGCATCAAATTCGTAGCCAACATGCAGCAGGTTTTTCAAGCCTCTTGCTACTGTTCGCCCAGTTGATAGGGCACCATAGCCAACACCGCCGAGTATAGCAACTCTTTGCATGCCGGTGTCGTATTTTGATCGAGCTTGGTTTATTTTTTGTTGATGATGGTTAAGTTGTTTTAGTCGTTCGGACTGTTGGCTAATGCTTTGATTGGTGCTAGTTATTTGATTTTTTAGTGTAACTTGATGTTGTGCTAAATTTTTAGTATTAATACCTGATTGTTGTAATTCTGCACGTAATGGCGTTAATTTATCTTTTAATTTTTTGGTTTCTGCCGTTGCTTTATTAAATTCGCGTTGCAGTTCCTTTGTTGGTGTAGATGTGTTTTTTAGTTCAAGTGCCAATGACTTAGCTTTATTTTTTGCATCTTCAAACTTTTTTTTTAGCTGAATGAAACCATCCACATTTTTTTGAATGTTGCTCAGCTGGTTTAATTGATTTCGTGTGTCTTTTAATTGCTGAGCTAATCCTTTAGCACCACTTATAACGTTGCGAAGCGGTCGGCTTATGTTGTCGACACCTTTCAAATTAACGTTTAATTGTAAATTATTCATCAGTTGAACCGCTTCTTAGGCGGGCTTGTTCCCGCCATTCCATTAGTTCGGATAATGTAAACTCATACAGAGCAGATGGTTGCCAATGAAATATTGAAGCAATATCTGCTATAGCATCTTCTACTCGGCTGGGGATTCCATTGTCGCACTGTTCGATGTCTCTGACAAAAAACCAGCTATTACCCGGGTTATTTCTGACAGATCGATCAAATCCAGCGTATAAACCTCATGTTCTGCGATTGAGGGGGTTGTAATACGCGGCAGGACTTTTGCTAATGAATCAATATCTAGTTCGATAAAATCGACCAATTTAATTCCGCGCAAATCTCCTGTTAATGGTTTTCTAATTGATAATTCGCTAATAATTGATTTGCCTGATTTTAGTCCTGATTTTAGTTTAATTTGTTGTGCAGCATTCATAATTTAATCTCATAATATATTTAGTAATTAGTAATAGTGACAGTTAATTTTAAATTCCGATGGCCTGACGAGCCCGTTCTAATCGATCTATGCCACCAATTTTATCAATCATGTTTATAAAATCGATTTCTGCAACGTCCTCATTATCAATCGTTTCTTTATAATACGTGCAATGGGTAGTTATTTTTGTTGAATTGCTTTCGCCCTGTTTCAGTTCACCTCGGTCTTGCTCTTTGTGGCGGCCAGTCAGAATAATTTCAACCTTTATAAAATCCTCACTGTCGTCCTTTTGATAGGCGCCCGCAAAACGGAGAGACACTCCATTCAATAATCCACCATGTTGCTTTAATATTTCATATGCTAATCCACCAATTGACCATTCAGCAACCAGCGCATCATCGTCATAGCCTAGATCAATTGGAGCAGATCCCGGCATACCACCACCTCGGAAATTCTCTAATTTCCTAGTTAATTTTGGCGGTGTGAACGACTCAACCTCACCAATATACGACGTTCCATTAACGTAAATGTTAAAAAATTTTAGCTTTTTGGGTAATGCCATAATTATTTCCTCGAATTAATTAGCTGCTATGGAGTTAGCCAGATCAATTAGGTATTTATCAGTGATACGTTGGCGTAACATTAAATTTTCGAGAGGAGGCACAGGGGTATAATCATAATCGATATACAATTTACCCGCCTTCAAAATGTCGGGCGTGTTGGCCTCAGGATCAAACCATGCGTGACCATCAATAATATATCCGTTCGATTTGAGTTCCCGAAATTTATTGTTGATTGACTCGATCAGATCCTGCACTAATGACGCATGCATAGGCGCGTCAACTAGCGCGAATTGAGCCTCAGCTATCGTATCAGCCAAAACCTGTGCTGTTCGCGTATAATTTTCAAACGCAAATAAACTATCAGCGGAACATGTACGCGAACCCCAAAATCGATATCCCTGATTACAAATTAACGTTGTGACCTCGTGCTCATTTAGATAATTTGAATCAGAACTTTCTTCTTGCAAATCCCAAAACACATCACACGAAATACCTGTAACACCATTAACCGCAATATTTGATATAGTTTTATGCCAGCCGATTTTTTGGTCAATCTGAGCTCGCAAACCAATTGCACGGGCTGTTGCTGCCAGTGTAACGTTTTGTTTTTGCGTTGTATCAAAACCAACAAAATCTGGCCAAATAACCATGGCCTCACGGGCACCGAGTTGGTTGCGGTATAAAACGGCATCCTCCTTTGTTTTGGCACCGAATGCGGAAACATAACAAAATGCGCGTAACCGTTGGGCAATAGAGATTAATGCGGTTGCAACTGGCAGCGAATCGTAACCTGGAACCCCCAAAATACGGGGTTTGACCCGTAACTGAGACTGAGCAGAAAGCAGCGCTTTCATACCAGTGTATTTACCGTCACTGGTCGTAGTGCCAACGATATTGGCAGTTGTTTCAGCGTCTGTTGTGCCCGTTTCAACGCGTACAACAACAATAACTGGAGAACACTGATCTGCAATTGCGGTCAGTGTCTGATTCAATGTACCCTGTGAGCCTGCGTGTCCGATTGCAGTATTGACGTTAGTAATTAATATAGGGGTATTGAGCGGGAAAAAATTTTCATCAGCATCGTCACCCGTACACACAATACCAATAACAGCCGTTGAAACTGTTCTGATTGAGCGGGCACCCTCGTTGATTTCGATAACTCGGACGCCGTGATGATAGTCGTTGGGCATGTTTACTCCATGAATTGCTAAATTATGTATTAAGATAGTTACATATTGATATTTTGTGCGTTAGCCGTTCAGTTTGTAAATTTGAGTTTTACAAGTCTTAAACCGGTTTTAGCGGCCATGATACGTCGCACTGTTCAGTATCAACACGCATTAATAACACTCGGTATTTTTTCCATTCCCTCAGTCGATCAGCATCGCCAGGTTCGAGCATGTCTAGCTCGATAGCATCCTGTAAAATAGATATATTTTGATTAGCATCAACCAATAATTTTTGTTGAACAGATTTATTTTTCGTAATTATATCGTCGCTGGTCATTGCCAGTTCAACCGCAATTGGATACCCCAGCTCATTAGGTTGTACAATCATACCGCGTGATTGTTTCGTTAGTAGCTCAGCATGATATTCAGGGGGGATTTCAATTGAATTTTTTGGAATTTCATTAATATTAGAATCAAAAAAGCCATTAACGCCAGAATTATAATATATCATTTCATTATCTCCCGATTGCTATTATTTGTACAAATGAATCATGAAATTCATCCGAAATCTTGCCCCAGATCTTAACTGTTGAATTTGAATGAGGGAGTGCGTTTGTGGTGTGACAACCTGCTGCTCCGTCACTAGATAATGCGATATAAAATTCAGACGGAAATGATATCGGCAATGTAACAACTGTTCCATTAACTCCGTGCACTGCGTGATATTGAGCGGTAAATCGTTGAATAATTAAACCATCTGCTCGGCGTAAAATTGTCGTATTGCCGTTGATCTCGTAGGTATAATCGCTGGTTGTTATCAGCCCGGCGCCATTGAAAACCGGACGATGTTTAAATTCGGTTGTTGCAGTGACTTGATAGGCGTCATTATCATTCCACGGTTTTAACGCCGGTAGGGCACAAATATCATCAGCAGTTAAACAACCAATTGAATCATGAACGCGTTTTATTGCTAATGATGTTGCTGCACGTGTTTCATCATTTGAATCTATTTCGGAGCTGAGCTGAACGATCCCGGCAGTTTGAGTTGTTGCTAATGGATGATTAATAGATAATTCATGATTGTTTATTTTTTCTGTAATTAACTCGTCAACATAACTACGAGTAGCCAATACGACAGATGGATCGATTTTTAACTCAACTGAATCAATATTATCAATAATAATAATCATTCTAATGATCTGAGTGCGCCCACTGCCCTCGGCCAATCTCGGCTTATACGTTGACGGGCAATTGCCGACGGCAATCAACCGTCCCTGATCATCAAATAATCCGATCTCATGGATAAACCATCCGCCTTCATTTTCGGGTATCACCTGTTCGGCAATAATTTGATTGTGGTTATTTTTATCCACTGACAACGAATTTATTGCAGCTCGGCGAACCTCATGAATCAGCGCGGTTTGTGTGGCCATGGGTTTAGGTATTGATCCGTTTCCATCACCAACTGCCATGCTGGTTAATTTTAAAGGAGTACCCAGCGCTGTAGCATTAGCTAATAGCTCAGCACCCAGTTTTGTTAGTATAGTAAAGTATGTTTGACTCATGATTATATTCTCATTGTATCGGTAAAATGAATAGCTACACCCAAACAGCACTTGGATGAAGAGGTAACAGAATCGTTGATATATGGATAAATGCTAATTGTATTAAATGAATGAATTGCTACACCAAAATGACGATTAGATGCTGTTGTAATTACTTCGCTTACATACGGGTATATATTCATTATATTGCCGTCATAATTGCATGCTCCAATTGGTGTATTGCTGTTTGTTACTAAATGAAGAGACAGCCCCGACAAATGACGAGCAACAGGTTTAATATCGTCAATTATGCGGACAAGTTCATTATAAGATTCATTAGTGATGCCTGTATTTAACACGCCAATTTCAAGAGAAAATGTGCCAGGAGTCTGATCATTTTCCCACCATTCAACCAGATCAATTAAGTATCCAAATGAACTAACTGCTCGGCGAATGGCCTCTTTAGTTCCTTTGTATTGGTGAATTTCGAATGCCTCCGCGACAACCTTACGCTTAATTTGTTCTGTCCAATTTTCATCCCAATAATCAACACTGTATTGCCATGCTAAATACGGCAATAGCTCATAGGGGCATGTTTGAGGATTCCATAAAGAACGTAAAAGAATTGGGAAATCGCAAACCATGGCTTGAGATAAATTTTTTTCTAGTTTTGTTGATGAGGGTGGCAACAAGGTTTTATTTATCATAGCCGGCAACCTCAATTTGATAATCAGAACAATAACTTGCTTGCTCGCGATTAATTAACACGTCTTGACCAGGTTCTATTAGTTCAACACGTTGAACACCAGGAACATGTAGGGCGGATATGATTGCGCTGCGACTAATTCGTCGGCCTATACGATGCTTTTCTGATATATAATCCTGTAAGTTATTTAGCGCTGCCTTTTTAATCGGTTCAGATTCGGGGCCGGAGTATAAAAACAGTTTAGCGTTTATCTTATATTCGATTAATTCAACTGATTTTACTGTTACACGATCTGCAACTGGGCGTCGATAATCGTCATTAACCGCTTTTTCAACAATGTTAATTAGTTCGTCTGACGCTTCGCCGTTATTATCACGCGACAATATCGCCAGTGTCACACATGCCGGGGATGGACTCTCGGCTGCAGCATCTAGTACTCGACCGTCAGCGCTGCGAGCATAAAACTCATAGGCCGCTCTCGGCCCAGCGACGGATAATCCTTCAAATGCTGCATGGATGCGCAATCTAAAATCAGCATCAGATTCCCTGATCTCCTTTATTGCAGGTGTGACGCTGTCATCTGCATGTTGAATAATTAACCGGTAGACGTGGAAGTTGGCGCCTAAATTATCTAAATCACCCCCTTTCGCGTGAGCAATCATTAGCGCATGAGACGCCTCATTAATACGTTGGCGGATAATTAACTCATAATAAGTGCTTTCTTGTAACAATTTAACGATCGGCTCACTCTCATATTGTAATGTTTTTGCGACTTCTTCTTGCTCATCAATTGCGTAAAGGGATATAAACTTCTGTTTACGCTGTGCCAGCAGCGCTTCAAAGTCTAGCAGCTCGATAATATCGGGCGCGGGTAATTTTGATAAATCAGTTAACGTGGCCATGCAGCGATCTCTATGTCACTAGTAAAAGTTTGGTTGGGTTTATCTGTACGTGAGCCAGTAATTTGCATTGTCAGCTTTTCCTTATTGTTATAAAGTTCAACAGCATCGAGCTTAATTCGTGGCTCCCATTGATTCAGCGCCATAACTGTAGCTGAAATAACACGCAGTCTCGTAGCGTCAGTGTTTGGATTATCTAATAATAGAAACAAAAATGACCCGTAGTCCCGGCGTTCAACTCGTGATCCAATTGGCGTTGTTAAAATATCTTTGACTGACTGATTGATGTGATCCATGTCAGTGATTGTGCGGCCGTTTTGACAATTCATTCCAGCATAGCTCATTATTGAGGTCCTCCAGTTAAATCGCCACCCGCCTTGACTCCATTATGTTTATGTTTATCAAGAACAACTCCGTTAGATGACAACTCGCCTTGTTTATGGATCACGTTTCCTGTTAATACACCAGTATTACCGCTAGCACTGCCACCTGTTGCGCTAAATGATTTGAATACCACATGCTCACTACATACAACAAGCGGTGTATCAAGATGGATTTTGGCACCAGCTTTAGCAGTGATTTGTTCGCTTGCCTCAATAACTGCAGTTTTGATGCCTTTTATGGTTAAACTGCTATTTTTGGGTTCGTATTCAAATGTCGCACCGTCTGGGAATTCGACAAAGTAACCATCTCCAGAGGTTGAAGGCGCAGGGTTGGCATTGCAATAAAGACTTGGTAAAACGCAACCAAGCTCAATGTTCCCGTTGGGACTTAATATAAAAACCTGTTCACCGATAGAGGGGCGCCACCAGGTTCGGCTTTTACCTGCACGGTGAGTAAACCACGGCAACCAATCAGTAACCAGATTCCCGGTACGAACTTTTACCCGATCGCCTTTTGTTTGACAAACAACGCCTTGGCGGATCAGGTTCTCAATTTTTCGTAATACATCGACTAGGTCGGCAGGGTGATAATTTTGCATGACATTATCATCAAGATTAAACGACAAACAATAAAGCGCTCTGAGTTGTAAATTGAATTTTTACAACTTGCGGGCGAGGTGATTAATTGTGATTTGTTCAATCATTTTACAATCATTTTGATTGATACCTAACAACCTGCGAGATGGATAATTAACAGTCCAACTATTATTTATATTTACTCTGTCTCGTAGTCCGTAATGATGAATTCGAGCGATACGGGATACTGAGTTGATGAATTTAACTGTTGCGCTATTGCTATTTGCTGATGTTCGTAAAAATTTTGTTGTTCGAAGCTTTGTGAACATTTTACGTTTGATTTTCCCCGCTTTTTTGCGGAATTTTTGCGACTTCCTCGGTTCAAAATTCGTCCCGTCGGGTTGCTGTTGCGCGATAATCCTTTTGCGTTGGCTTTCGCATAGTTTTGTTGCTATTTCGCGAGCTAATTTTGCTCGATTAACATTATTTAATTGAGTCAGTATACCGTTAGCATAATCATGTAATTTGTTTAGTTCGTCGGCCATATTTCGTTAACCCATTCTGGACGCATATCGATCGGCGGTTCGTCAGTAATGTGTTTGTATTCAAGCCCATTCGAACCTTTTTTAACAATTACGCGTTCGGTTAATTTTAATTCTATGCTGATATCGGCTGTATTATTGTTTAATTGCTCAATCTCAAATTTAATGGCGCCTTTTCTTAATTCTGGGTTCGCCATAAATTCTTGCTGGTTAATATACATCCAACTAACGATAGGAACCATTAAATAGTCAATGGGCTGATCGTAATCTGTAATAATTAAATTAACGTTATACTCATACTCATAGCTCAACGAGGTTGCCGCGGTGGCGGTTACGTTCCCATCATCGACAAAAACATGGAGCTTGTCGGGGTTGGTTTTAATAAACAGATTATTATTTTCCAGTATTTCGCGTAACCGCTTTATCTTTTTCATGTTGTTCCTGTTGGCATTGGTAAATTGCATCGACTTGTAACGCACATTCAAACCAAGCTGTCAAAATTAGTTGATTATCATCAATTAGTGATCTGTTTTGCTTTAAATTATTTGCCGGAAGGTAACACTGTGTTACGGTCGGACAACCAATTTTGATAATCCGCACCTCCCTTGATGGCGGGGCGTTCGTACAACCGCTTAACTGTATCAGGCAAATTATTATTAGACCAAATACGCAATTGTTCATTTTCATTTATGAGTTCCTCGATCTGTTGTTGATGCTGGCGATTTAACATATCAACCGCATGAAATTGATTTTTTTGTTCTTTCAGTTTTTGTTCATTTACATAGTGCTGATCACTAAGTTCAAGCAACTCATTGTTTTTATAATCAATGATTTCGATTAACTCTTGCTTATCATTCTGCAATTGTAGATTATTAGTTTGTAATTGCTTGTTTTTAGTGCTTAATAATTGATCTCGTAAATAGCCAAACGACAAACAAAGTAGCAATAGTAACCATGGTAACAATTTACTTTTTAGTAGATTTTGCATAGTTTTCGTATGCCTCTTTAAGTTTTGAGTCATAGTTATTTTTTTTATAAGCTGGACCGTTGTAAAGTTTGGCAAATGTTGAAAAATCTTTGTCTTTCATTGCTTGTAATAGCTTGCAGTTTGATTTATGAGCAACAAAACGGTAAAACGCATCTAATTGCATTTCCTCGCTTTCTGTCATCTGTTGTTCAAATTGCTGCGCTGATTCATAGCCAAGCAGTTGCCAGTGGAACCCCATAATCTGAAATAAGCCCCAACTAGCACTTTCAATTGCAGAATCCATATCAATTTGCTTGGCCATAGTTAGCCGATAGTTTTCACGAGCACCACCTAAATAACCACCAGCGGCGGGATTGATTAGATCAGGATAAGTAGTTGATAATTTTTCTATATCAAAACCACGCTTTTTAAGTTGGCGGTAAAAGACATGCCTTTCAAATAGAATTACCGGTAAACCATTTTTGATACCCGATGATCGTGCTTCAATTTTTGTGACCGCCTGCACCATAGCCAGTTCAACTCCTAGCTTATTAGCCACATTTTGCAAATGTTCCGTTGTTACCATTATTTATTTAACCTCTTATGATGCTGATGTTGATTAGGAGAACGGCAAAGCGTGCAAAGCGTGCCAATGTTGCCTTTGCTTTTTAAAAAGCAGATCAGCAGTGCTATATTCATAACTACTTGGGCGCAGTAAGCACGGTTTAATAAACCGAAAGATGAGAATAAAAATACTGATGCACTTGATGTAATCATTAGCCATGCTAGCCAGCTATATTTGGCTTTGTATTGGCAATTTTCACGATTAAATGTAAATAATCGAATAGCAATTAATAAACAAAGAAAAGCGTTAAGGGTTATCATGATTTCCCCCCTTTAAATTTGTTGAATAAATCAGTTGGATTATCAAAACTTTTGATTAACCATAGTAGTAGCTTGACACTTACCGCCGAAGCCACTAATGCACCAAGTCCAAGCGGTACTTTTGTTTGAATATTTGACGGGAAAAAGGGGAGTAATAAATATAATGTTATTTCGGCTAGCAACATTCCTATCGCAAAAGATATAAAAAATAAAACAATCCGCCGAAGCACTGAGATCTGTTCTTCACTAATCACCAGTAAAATTGATCCACAAAGCGCACCTAAAATAATGCCGTTTTCGACATTTGGATAAATTATTGATATTGAAAACGCACTAATAACTGCCGTGAACGTTGTTGTAGTTGGTTCTGTCATTCCATTAATCCCATAAGTTTAATCGTTTTTTTTCTGACTCTGGCACGGTTTCCGGCACATTTAATGCGGTACCCATTGGGAGCATTGCTGGCAGTTCGCATAATGTTGGGTTGTTTTGATAAATAATTTCAACAATCCCTTTAGTTTTGCCAAAAACTCGATACGCTAATGCGTCAACGGTTTCATTTTGCATTGCATAGATAATCATTAAATCAATTCCATGGTTGATCGTGATTTGCCCAAGATGTCACGAATTGCATAACGTGCATTGCGGTATAAGTTGCCGACACTTTCGATGTTAGGCTCAATGTCACCTTTGGCTTTTGCGGTTGCATCAAAATTAATATACTGTTCATTCAATAATGCATTTGCCCATGAATAAACCGCATGTTTGTATAAAATTAAATATCTTGATTCACCATTAATTAGCTCGTCATTTAAATCGTTAATTGTTGTAATGCCTGCCGATTGCTTTGCTAGTCGCCAGCTATATAAATCGTCATTTACCGCGATAATTGCACTGGCAATTGCGGTTTTTAGCCGTTCGGTTGTGACGGTGCCGTCTAATCGCTGAGTTTTTCGAACATCATTAATATTAATTGCTGGGAAAAACGAAATATTACTGATTTCGAGACCCTCAGTTTCGTTAGCGATTGCGATAGCCGTAAAGTCGTTCATAATTTACCTTTGTTGATCGGCGGTGGACAAAGGCGCCAACATGTAAAATACATCTGTTACCTTTGTGCCGCCGAGGTGTGAGGGTTCACCCGGTTAAGAATTAGTTTCGCTTGTAGCTTTTTCTAATTCCTTTATTGTTGTTTTCACTCCGCAACCGTCGTCAAGCTCAAGCGCTCGTTTCAAGTAAAATAAGGCTTGTTCTGGTTGTGTTTCTTTTAACACATAGCCAACAGCTTTATTAAATTTTGCACGGACCTCATCGAACATATCTTTATCAGCCACTAATTCGGCAAATTTAAGCAAAACATCAGCGTTAACTGTTTGCTTATTGCTAATTTGTGCTAGCGTTGTATTGGCCAATTCTTCGGTAATTAGTGTAGCGGTTTGGCGTTGGTACTCATCAGGTGTAACCCAATTGTGCTTTAATGCGTGTTCAGCAAGCGGGTAGGCAAGCTCAAATTGTTTAGTGTCAATCATCCATACCATTAGACGCATAAATACATCATCTTGCTGAGCATTATCAGACTTAAGCACGCCGTTAATCCAATCCATATATTCGGGAATAAGTTGCTTTTTAAGCTCAATCTTTGCTTCCGTTGATTGGAATTTTTTTAAACGAACACGATCGTTATTTAGCTTGGCTAGCATCATTTCATAAGCATTTGATGCAGCCTGATTTTCCGCATTACGCTCTTGTTGAGCGTAATGTTTTTGTAAAAAATTTTGTGCTGGTGATGCCATTTGCCCCCCCCTTATTTAACTTCGATGTTTTCAATTAAACAACCCGCGTCATAACGTTCGACTACAAAAGCCTCATTAGCAGATTGAAAATCCTCAACGCGATCGCGTTTTGGGTTGTCGATAATTTGACGGCGTGCGGTTCCATTTTGAACATAAAGAGATAAATTGCTAAATGAAGTGATCAGCATCGCACCTTTTGGAAAGTACGGGACTCGGTAGGCTGGTAATTCTCCAATTGATTTAGTAGCAAGTAAAATCTGCCCAGCTACTTTTTCGGTGTTTTTATCTGCATTGTTGGCAATCGGGAAGTATTTATCATGGAGTAAGCCACGGCCGCAAATGACTACTAGATCGGTATCTTCTGAATAGACAGGATCGATCAGGTTTTCTACTGCATCGTAGACTAAAGCATCGAGGTTTTTATAATCACCGCTACTTGTTGCAACGATAATTTTACCCGGAGTTACATCCCCCGTGTTCATTACGCGCTCTGGCGCATCTTCTCGATAATGTTGTAGCCAACCTTTATTTACATCTTGCAACATAGGATTAGTGGTTTTATTTGATGTGGCAGATCGCTTTATACCATTAAAACCGATCATGATGCGATCTAGGGCTTTTTGTTTGATTAACGCATCACGTAAGATTATTTGGAAATTTGGTTTATGACGCCATGCATCTAATTTAGCGTAGCGGATAGATGTGTCGTAGTTAGTTTGTTCGCAGCGATAACGGAACTTACTTAAGTCAGAAATGTCGGTAGCTTCACGTTCTTGGGATGTTGTGTCCGTTGTGCTGGCGGTGGTACCTGATACCCCGACACCTACTTTTTCGCCTTCTTGTGAATCGACAAACTCAAGATTAATCTTGCTTAAAAATTCAGATGATTGCTGAGTGCGCCTTTCAAGAGTCTGGTTTACCTCTGGATCAACGGCAAAGCTTTCGCTAGCATCATCAACACCATTCAACATGGCAATGCGTTTTTTGTATCCGTTAAACTGTTTGCGTGTATCGTTTCTCATTATTGGGTTCCTAATTCTGTTAATCTGTATTAATTTATTAAATTGGCTTATAGCGCGTTAGCAATCGGTTTCAAAATCCATTGAACCACCGGTGGAAATAGGGCGCGATGTAGTTTCCGGAATGTTGCTTAATAATTCTGTTAACTCGTTATTTTTCTCTTTTACTTCTGTTAACTCATTAGTTAACTCAGTAATTTTGGATTCAAGAGTTGTAAAGCGATTAACTGTTGCAGTTGCTAATTCTTCAATTGTTTCGCCGAGTTTCACAAATTTGGATAAGTCATTTTCTGATTTTGTTTTGAATAAGCCAGTTATGCGATCTAATATCGTGCTAAATGCGGCATCATTTTGTGAGTCCATTTCTTCAAATTCGATCGCTGTTTCTTCAGCTGCAGTAAATAAGTTATTAGGTGATTGTTTACGACTTGTTAATGGATTTACTGTAGCGTTAGCACTAAATTCTAAAAATTCGGTACCAAGGCTGGCTGGATCATCAGTAACAGCTAGACCAACAAGATAGGCCTCGCCGGTGTCGGCGAATTCAGGGTTAACTTCAATTGATGAATAAACCTTTTGCTTTAATTTGTTAAGGCGAATAAGATCGTCTGTAGGTTCAATTTGTGCAAATAGCGCTAATTTTCCAGCTAATGGACCGGTTTTAATTTCTTCCGCCTGTAAAGCTAAAACGTCGCCATAACGCTTAAACTGGCCATCTGGTGAATAACCTTTGATATGTTCAAGATTAACACGCGCGCCGTAAACATCTGGACTATAATTTTTTACCATTTGCTCAATCCATACACGTTGGATCTTGCGTCCGTCTGTTGTTGCCCCCTCAACTGCAACCCTAAACCATTTTGATTTATATTTTTTTTGCTTAACTTCTTTGCTCATTTGTTGACCTTTTTGTGATGGATGTTTTTACTTATGTTGAATTGACATAGAAAAGAGAGCAATTTGCGCAAGTTGTGGATTTTAATTTCACAATTTACGCAAGCATAAAAAATCCAAAATGGTGGGTAAATTGACGTTACAAAAGGAGAATACATGGAAAACGTCAATTTATTAGATCATTTAATTAGTGATAATACCGACCCAAGAAAAGCGGCCAGATCGCTATATTGGGCTGGGTATCGTATTAGCCGTATTTCTGAACTGTTGAATGAAAATATTAATACCATTCATAGCTGGAAACGCCGAGACAAATGGGATGATTCGTCCGTCTTGGATCGGGTTAATGGCGTTCTTGAAGCACAACTTATTCACTTGGTTATTAAACCAAATAAAGAGGGGCGCGACTTTAAAGAAATCGATCTACTTAGCCGCCAGCTAGAACGAACGGCCAGAATTGAAAAATACCAAAACGGCGGTAACGAAACCGATCTAAATCCCAATATTGCCAATCGTAATGCCAAACCGAAGCAGAAACCAAAAACCAATTTATTAACCGATGAACAAATAGAAAAGTTGAATGATATTTTTAACGACGGATTATATGAACATCAACGAATATGGTACCGCGCAGGACTAACAAACCGTATACGCAATATTAATAAATCAAGGCAGATTGGGGCTACCATGTATTTTTCGCATGAGGGCGCAATTGATGCGATTAACACCGGACGTGATCAAATATATCTATCAGCATCGAAAGCGCAAGCATTCCAATCCCGGCAATATATTGTAGATTTTTTCCATGGTGTAGATATTGATCTAAAAGGTGATGTGATTCATTTTCCACATAATGACGCGCGTATTCGATTTTTAGGCACAAACTCAAAAACAGCACAAAGCTATCATGGTAACGTTTATCTTGATGAATATTTTTGGATCAGCCGCTTTTTAGAATTTAGAAAAGTCGCGTCAGCAATGGCAAGTCAAAAACGTTGGCGCCAAACTTATTTATCAACGCCATCAAGTATCACACATGAGGCCTACAAATTTTGGACAGGACAACTATTCAATAAAGGGCGACGTAAAGAAGATCGGATCAGTATTGACATATCTCACAACGCATTAAAAAACGGCGTGGTCTGTGCCGATGGGCAATGGAGGCAGATTGTTACTATTGAAGATGCGGAGCGTTTAGGCTTTGATTTATTTGATATAAATCAACTTAAAATGGAATACAGCCCCGATGAATTTGCTAACCTGTTTTTATGCCAATTTATTGACGATTCCGCTTCAGTATTTCCGCTTTCGAGCTTGCAACCTTGCATGATCGACTCGTGGGACATATGGTCCGATTATAAACCTTTTGCATTGCGGCCCCTTGGCGAGCGCCCTGTATGGATTGGTTACGATCCATCACATACCGGCGATAGTGCAGGGTGTGTAGTTGTTTCACCGCCATTGGTTGAGGGTGGTAAATTCCGAGTAATAGAAAAACACCAATGGGCGGGAATGGACTTTGCGGCACAAGCCGACGCAATTCGCAAAATGACAGAACGTTATAACGTTACCTACATCGGCATAGATGCCACTGGGCTGGGTGAGGGTGTTTATCAGTTAGTTAAGCAGTTTTACCCCGCGGCGGTGGCATTCAAATATTCAATTGAAATTAAACAAAGATTAATTTTAAAAATGCAGGACGTGATCAGACGTCAGCGTCTAGAGTTTGATGCTGGGTGGACTGATCTAGCTCAATCATTTATGGCTATCAGAAAGGCATTAACGCCCAGCCAAAGATTTGTTACATATGTTGCCGACCGCAATGATGAAATTTCACACGCAGATATAGCGTGGGCAACTATGCACGCAATTTATAACGAGCCGCTAGAAAGTTTAGGCGGTGCTAACAGTAATAGTGGTTTTATGGGAGTATTTTAATAATGACCGATTTAAAAAAAAATGATGACAATATAGCGTGTTTTAGTTTTGGAGAAAGTGAGCCTCTTTCCAGCGCTAAAGATCTGCTGAACTATTTACAATGTATTGAGTGTGGTAAGTGGTATGAACCCCATATTAATTTTAATACACTGGCAAATACATTTGGGGCATCATCGTCATATCATAGCAGCCCAATATTTGTAAAAAGAAATATATTAACAAGTACTTTTATACCTCATAAATATTTGACACGTTTTAATTTTGAAAGGATAGTTCATGATTTCCTGATTTTTGGTAATTGCTATCTGGAAAAACGATCTAATATGTTAAAACAAGCGACTGGGCTATTACCAACGTTAGCGAAATATACTCGGCGTGGGGTTGATACTGATAGATATTATTATATAAATTCTAGCAAATACGCAAATATTGAAAATCTATACGAGGAACACGAATTTAAAAAGAATTCCATTTTTCATCTGTTATTACCGAATGAAAACCAAGAAATCTACGGATCCCCGGAATATTTATCCGCAATCAATTCCATATGGCTGGATAATTCGGCCACGGTGTTTCGTCAGCGTTATTATAAAAACGGCTCGCACGCAGGGTTCATCTTGTATTTATCTAACCCATCACATAATGAAAAAGATATAGAAGAATTAAAAAAGGCTCTACAAAATAGTAGAGGTCCGGGCAACTTCCGTAATTTGTTAATGTATGCACCGAACGGTAAACCAGACGGATTAAAGCTAATCCCTGTTGGAGAAGTTGCAGCTAAAGATAATTTTGCCGATATCAAATCAGTTAGCCAAGATGACATTTTGACTGCGCACCGGGTACCACCGTCATTAATGGGTATCACTCCAAAAAATACCGGTGGATTTGGTGACCCTGAAAAAGCATCTAAGGTATTTGCACGCAACGAGATTAAACCTCTCCAGGATAGATTTTTACAACTGAATGACTGGATGGGCGAGGAAATTATAAGATTTAATACATACAAACTCGAAGAATAATAAATATAATAATAAGCTCAAAGCCTCAAAGCCCGAAAGGGCTTTTATTTTAAAAATAAACTTAATCCTTTCTATAAAGCCCATAGCAAAGCTATAAAAAAATAATACCATTCCTATTGCATTTATCTTATTAACAGCTCTATTTATTTAATATTGAATATAACCACCTATTTTGTTGATGGGTGAGCGTATTATAGGCGAAATATCGCGGTTGAAACCCCACCTCACCCGCGCACTAAAAGTGTCGCAAATTGTGCATAATTGCAAAAGTAAAAGAAAAAGCCCGGATATAAGGGCTTTAAGCTAATATGATCCTTTTTAAATCTTGCATTTTCGTGCAGTATAGGTGTGCAATGAAAAATTATGAATTTTTAAAAGAATTACTGTGAATATTATATAGCATTTTGGATAATTCTTTACAAAGGCAATAATATTCAACAGCCTCTTTCATTGTAGCTAAAGGACTGTTTTTATCATGTGTTAACTCATTTCTGCGATCAATAAGTGTTTTAATTTTTGTAATGTCATCTATGGAAAGATGACTCTCCCAAAATTTGAGCTTTTTTTTATTATAGGGACCATTGAAAGACACTAGGAATTGTTTATATAATTCAAATAATTCAATTATAGCTAATTTAGCAATTACAGGTTCAACCCTAGAATTGTGTTTATTTTTTTGTGGTGATAAAGGGACTTTATATCCTCCGTTCTCTTCTTGTTTTGGAGAGTCACCTAAAACTAAATAGCCAGCCATGGCAAATTCTTTACTAATTCTTAAGCAATATGGATGTTCGTGATTAATTTGTTCTAAATTTGCTCCAGCAGAAAGATAAGGTCCTTCTTCAGTCCATGCCGCATTATCATTGCCTAAATTTCCCCAATCCAACATCTTTTCTGCTGAACGAGCATTATCATAGACAAAACAAGCCTCTAGAATAGCTTCACCTAAATCTTGAATATGTTGTTCAATCATTGTTCGACTCTTTAAATTATAAGATAAAAATTATTCAACCGATTCTAAAAACAGTGACGGGAAATCAATATTTTTTGCATTAATTTTAAGTTTTTTAGCAATATGATTAATTATTTTTTTCTCGTCAGGCAATCCGTCTTTATCAAGAAACTGCTTAGAACTTGAATAAAAATCCGCATTAGAATAATATTCTTTTGCAATTTTTAATTGCTTATCACTTAATTGCTGATCAGTTGACATAACTTCCCATATTTTATTATTACATTGTGTACCTGAATTACCGCAGCCATCACTATAATAATTAACTCGGGCAAAGTAAAAACCAGTGCCTTTAGCTTCAGGAAAGGGCATTAAAAATACTGACACCACTTTAGCGCCGGTCTTTGACGAATAATCCGTAGCAGCAATTTTTGCGGTATCAACTCGTTGTTGGAGGTTTTTTGTTTCTGGAGAAACGATAAAAATCTGGGCACGTGACCTACTGGCAAATGATGTATCATTTTCTGAAATAATCTCATATTGTTTAATTTCACTTGCAAAACAAAAAGGGATTAAAAAGATCGTTAGACTTAAAAATAATTTTTTCATACACACTCCTATAACATTATTTCAATAGTTTAATTAAATAGTAATTAATCAATTATAGAGCGGTGACAAATTTACACAAGTTTATCTATTGATAATCTTGTAAGTGAAATTTAGAATCGATAGGAGGCTGGTTCGGACAAACACTTATTTGGCCAGCCGTGATATTAACCCACAACTGGCACTGGATGTGGTTAATCCGAGTTGATCGTGTTAGGTTTATGTTTAGTGTTTTTTTGTATTTTTAACAGAGATTCATGCAGTAGACACAATCCAATCTGAACGTCACGTTGAGATAATTCGGCATCAATCATCAACCTACTGATAAATTCTGCACGTTCTAATTTAATTTGATTTTTTAATTCAATATCACCCATTTGAGTAGCTCCTAATGAAAATTAATATACTGTAATTAAATACAGTATATTAATTTAAAACGAAATTTTCAAGCAAAAATTTTATTATGTTATTGATTTTTATATAAAACTATTTAGCGGTTTTAATCAGACGATAAATTTGTTCTATCAGTCAATTAGTGATACCCTATTAACGATATTATTAACTCATAGTAATATCACAGGGTGTGGTGACCCTGTTGATTATTTCCGTCGG
>NZ_JAFNNQ010000025.1:59336-59806 GCF_026536675.1 Gilliamella sp. B2717
TAGATCCGCTATACAGCAAATCATAATCATAAAATCGTTATGGGTCGAATGGGCGTTTATACACGCGCGGGCGATTGTCTCGGCCTGTTCGATTTTTGCGAATTGGTTTAAATGGATAACGACATTTTCTGATGTGTCAACTGGTGTAATTTGTGAGACTTTCATGATTAAATTCCCAATATAAATTAAGGATTAAATAATCACCTACAACACTGTCAAATATTGGAGGTGAACCAAGCAAGGTTGACAGACCGTCATCATGAGAAACGGCGAGCCCTTAGGCTCCCTCACTTAGCTCACCATAGAAAAGATGCAACTAAACGAAGAGACACAAAAAAACCGTCTTGGACGGTTATGCCCTCATGATGATAACAAGCTGTCAAACTTGGCGCTAGATTTTGCTAACGCATTTTTACTATATATCGGTTTTGGTTTTTTTGTCAACATATTAGATCCCTGTATTAAAAATC
>NZ_JAFNNQ010000025.1:59817-60381 GCF_026536675.1 Gilliamella sp. B2717
TATCCTGTTTTTTATATTTTCGCGGAACGGACGGCGAATTACTAAAAATTAGGTGCACTCCGTCCAGCGTATTGTCCAATTTCAAATACTGATTGTGGTTAATTTGAATGCTGTGCCTAAAAAATAGTCGATTTACGGTAAAATCGTCGTCCGGTACCCCGATAATTCTCAGTTGTTTTTTAATTTCCGCGCGTTGATCGTCCAGTGGTGATGTTTTGACCACCGTACAGTTATTGACAGAACTCCGAGGGGCGCAGTCGCGCCTATTTTTAGAGACGATCGCCCATTTTATTAAACGGGTGCATATAAAAGATGCTATGCCGACGATCGGTGAAAATACCCCCTTAATCTTTTTAACATCTTCCTCAAACTGGTTTTGTGTTTCTTCGTAAGAAACTCTTACGCGCAAGTCTTTACGCTGTACCATTGCACCGCCTTGTAACTGAGTGTAAGCCGCCCAGTCACCGGCATCAGCGGCGGCCAAAACTGGATCGATTGCTGGGCTTTCGACTTTTTGACTACCTAATCTACGAAGTTCACGCCAAACCGTCACCGGTGCACCGC
>NZ_JAFNNQ010000025.1:60463-60668 GCF_026536675.1 Gilliamella sp. B2717
TTAGCTATATCCCGCAAATTTTGCCCGGTTTCGTCGTCGACCTCATCGGCTAGTTGGTAACCGTCAATGTTTTTCGAAATGTATTTGGCAATATAACCCGTTGCTGATCCCCGCTGTTTATCGATATCAACAAATTTAAATCGATTTTCCTGCGCTCCTGGCTCGTCGCCGTCCTCGTCTAGCGCATACGTTCTCATAATGTAGT
>NZ_JAFNNQ010000026.1:0-226 GCF_026536675.1 Gilliamella sp. B2717
AAAGCTCTTCAATGCCGTCATAACAAAACTCGCCCATTTTATAAACAATTTTAAAATAACCTAATTTTTTAAATGTTTCTTTATCAATCGCATCACCATAGGCTTCAATTTTACCTATTTGGTTTATCTCTAATTCAGTTTCGTTATCAACAGGCTCTAATGGTTTTTCCCGTTTAATTAATAAATCGGTGGCTGAGCTATCGGCAAAGGTTAAAATTGGGTATAG
>NZ_JAFNNQ010000026.1:241-545 GCF_026536675.1 Gilliamella sp. B2717
ATGCAAGGTAATGGGCTCTTGATAGTCATGATTATAAGTTCGAAGCACCCCTTCGTAATGACTCACTTTTGGTTTGTAATGGGGCAATGCCACCGACAGATATATTTCGCGGCTTCTGGCTTTAACACCCATTGCTTGTATTCCTGCAAGGTCAGGACAATCTTTATTTTTATATATGACTTTATATTGGTCTTTATATTTGTCTTTAATTTTGTCAATAATGTTGACACCTTCTAAATATTGACGCATTTTTTTGACATAATAAATCTTCTCTTCTTCTAACTGAATAGCAACATTAGCACCA
>NZ_JAFNNQ010000027.1:0-238 GCF_026536675.1 Gilliamella sp. B2717
GAAGCCTATTTATATGGTTTAGGACGGGAGCAAGATCCGGTTAAAGCCTATGCCTGGTCACGGTTAAGTGATTATGCAAAACAAAAAATTATCGAGATAGGCAACAATTTAGCATGGGATGCAGAGCAACTACCACCGGTTTGGGAATATAACAAAGAAATCCAAAATCGTTTAGAGCAACAGCTTACCCCAGCCGAAAAACAAGCGGCATTCGATTATTTGGAAACGCTGAAAACCA
>NZ_JAFNNQ010000027.1:321-1685 GCF_026536675.1 Gilliamella sp. B2717
TTAGACGGAATCATGTTTCAACTACAAATGAGCGTTTGCTTGTGTGGCGCAAGTGGATACTCAAAAGTCAGAAAAGTGTTAGACGAATGGTGGCATGAACCGCAAGTGACCCCGACCAACTTATGTATGCGAACCTATCTATTTAACAACAAAGCGTTAATCGCCGATATTAACGAATACTTGGATATTCAACAAAACATAGCGATCAATGAGTCTGCTGATAATAATAGCCATCAGCCAAATGTCGATAAAGCGATTAACTTACTCAACAAATTGACTAAACATGTAAATCGGACTGGGTCGATTGTCAATCAGATAGCGGATCGCGGTTTTCCAATAGCATTGTTATCGGTTACCTTTGCTGATCTTGTCAGAAGTTTTTTAAGAGTCACGACCCAAAAATTTAATCAAACAATTCAAAACCGCCTAGGCAACTTAATTTTTGCCAAAATTAGGGATAAAGCTTTAGAAATGTATGAATCGGGCTATAATATCAACGGGCATTCTTTTGAAGTCTCTCCCAAAAAAGGTGTGCCACAAATAACACGGTTTGCCCGTGAAAAGTTTAATCATTCAGATTTAGTCAATACCAAAATCGCCATGATGGTATTTGCATTTAGTAGCTACGAAACACTCAAAAAATTAATTCATGGTAAATGGAATGATTCTCGGGAATTAGCCGAATTAACCGCATCCCTAATGGCAAGTGCAGCAGCGGGCACGCAAATTCTGACCAGTGCCATCAAAAGTTGTATCGAAAATAGCGCAACATCAAAAACTGCTACCGTAACCTACAATGCGTTTGGGCGATTATTTTTATGGTCGGCGAGTTTGGCGTTGATGGCTGGGGGAGTATCGGTAGTGTTAGATATTTCTGAAGCAATAAAAGTTAAGAATGAAAAACGTAAAATAATATTGATCGCTTATTCTGCTAGGGCTATAGCTACATCATTGCTTAGTATATCTCAATTTGTAGCTGCTTTAGGTCCATTAGTGCCATGGTTTGATAATATTATCATGACCAGTATCGAACGGACTTTTTGGGTAAATGTAGCTGAAGTCGGGATAGTTATCGGTCGCTTTGCCATTGGTCGATCTGCGGCAGTGTGGCTGGCGGCAATTAATTTTTACGCGTCTATGATTATTATTGTGGTCAGTGTTTGCCTGATTATTTTTGATGATGATGCTATGCAAAAATGGTTTGATCGCTGCTGTTTTAGTAAAGACCCTGAACGTAAAAAATTTAAAGATTTAGGCGAAGAACTCACAGAATGGCATCAAGCACTACAGGAGACTTTTTAATATGTACGCAGGCGAATTTTTATTATGGTTTGGTAACGCCATGAAATCCGAAACCCGTAAAA
>NZ_JAFNNQ010000027.1:1698-2102 GCF_026536675.1 Gilliamella sp. B2717
TTATAACCATGCCGATATGACGCTCAAAGAAGTGCAAAAAGACTATACCCAAGAATCGGTCAGTGATAACCCGAGACCAATAGGACCTTACTACGCGTATAACGATAGCTATTTAGAAATTCGAGGGGGAATGTTTGAAAACTTTAGGGGAATTCTGACATGGGTTTGTTTGTTTGTTTTTTTAATACCTTTTCATGTAGTTTATATAGGGTTAAGTATTATTATTGAATTAGTTGATAATGGATCAGATGATATTTTATCAGATGTATTTGTACTTATATATTGCATTACTGTTTTTATTATTTCAATGTATCTAGTTATCCGCTATTTCCGTTATATCTATCGTTTTGAACTCTTCACCATACGCCATATTCGGGTACGCTTTAATCGGGTGACAAGGCAAG
>NZ_JAFNNQ010000027.1:2156-2359 GCF_026536675.1 Gilliamella sp. B2717
CACAGTAGTGTTTAAATGGGAACATATTATGCCATCGAACTTTGGCGAAAGTGGCTCGGATATGGGTGGCACCAATATGGTTAATTTAATGAGCTTTCACCCGTATAAAACTGGCTTTCCGATTGCTCACTCCGTCGGCATCGGCAAAAACACCTATAACCCACAAGACTATAAAGACGAATGGGAATTTATCCGCCGTTATA
>NZ_JAFNNQ010000028.1:0-248 GCF_026536675.1 Gilliamella sp. B2717
GTGTCGAGTCATTGTGGATTGATGGTTATGACGTTGAATGGATTAATTGGTATGTCGATGGGTCAGGATTAGTGCGCGAATATCAGGCTAATTACGAAGAGTCTAGAAGTGTATTTAAGTGGGATTATAAACGGTTGATTAGCGTTGATTGTACTAAAGGCGATATTAACAGCCGATCAAGTTTCACTATAAGTGTAAATGAGCAAAATCAGATTAATTCTTTTGTTTTAGATACCAAAGATACAGCA
>NZ_JAFNNQ010000028.1:401-600 GCF_026536675.1 Gilliamella sp. B2717
GATTTTCAGCCCGTTAAACGATTACAAGTAGCAACGCAAAATTTGTCGTTAGCCCTATTAACAAAATATATGGACTTGCCACAGTTAACCTGGTTATTTTTTAATGAACGTGGTTACAGTAAATATCGGCTAAAAGAATTGCCAGAAGATGAGCGATTGATTAAACAAAAGGAGTGTGATACACGTAACCATGCACTTA
>NZ_JAFNNQ010000029.1:0-248 GCF_026536675.1 Gilliamella sp. B2717
GGAGCATATTCAAAAAGAATATGATAGGGCAAGATCAATCACCAAAACCAAAGGCGACTTTTGCTATTTTCTTGGTTCAGTAAAACTACCGTATACGGATGAACCGGTATTAGAAAGTGACAGTCAATGGGCGAGTTGGAACAAAGGTAAATTAGCGAAAACCTTACCACTGTTTGCAGAATTAGGGTTATTAAGCCAAACGCCGGTAGAAGGGCAATCAGGCATTTATCGCTATGACTTAACCGATT
>NZ_JAFNNQ010000029.1:265-518 GCF_026536675.1 Gilliamella sp. B2717
TTTCAATCTATTGATGATAGATGGAAGAAACCTTTTTACAATAGTTCATTTTGCTATGGCCCTAAAAAAATAGTAAAAGTAAAAGATATAACAGAAAAAACGTATGAAAAAGGTCGTTTTACAGGAAGAAAGGAAACACAAGTTAATGTAAAAATCGATTATCAGGTATTGGATACCCCTGATTGGGTGTTGAATAATCAAGATAAGCTTAATGCCTTATATACAGTAAAAGTCAAATTGCCAGGAAAAAATT
>NZ_JAFNNQ010000029.1:534-751 GCF_026536675.1 Gilliamella sp. B2717
TTTTATAAAAGGCGATGACGGTGAGTTATATCATGAAACTTTAGCCTATTTACTAATTAAACCTTAGAAGCACGCAATGAAAACATTAACTAAATTCACCTTACTGACATTAATCACCTGTTCACTATTAGGTTGTTATAACAAAGAAAAACTAAAGGAGCATATTCAAAAAGAATATGATAGGGCAAGATCAATCACCAAAACCAAAGGCGACTTT
>NZ_JAFNNQ010000030.1:0-48088 GCF_026536675.1 Gilliamella sp. B2717
CTTGTACGTGTAAAACAGAAACCGGCGAAATCAGATTATCAACCGTTAAGGTGTAGCGATTATGGCTTACCTCGCCCGTTAATTCATTCAGTAAACCTTCACCGACTTGATTGATAAGGGTAGTTATTTTGTTCGCCATGGGTTACTCCTTTCCTGATGTATCAAACTGATTAATCAGCTTTCCAACGTTATTTAGGTAATAATGATTTTGGTTGCTTAAGTTGGAATAATTGGGGGCATCGATAATCAGAAAAGAATCAAGAAATTGATGTGATAATGATTGTAAATTAAGATACCAATCATCACGATAATGCCAGAAATTACCATAAATGGGTAATCGGTTATCTGATAGCACTAAACAACGAACCACAACTACTCCTTAATATCCATACTTATCCCTATTAATTAACTTTTATTTATTTTGTATTATCAATTACGATAATCTTATTTATAAAAAATTATATTACTTATCAAAAATTTGCAATATAATTTTTGATAAGTTATGTAAAATTAACAATAAATTAAAAAACGTGTAAATTCAAATATCGAAGTAAGCTTTTTATTAACGTTGTATTTTAATTATTCTAAAAATATTGAATAAAGATAATTTTTCAAAAGTGATAGTTGATTATAAAACGGTGTTGACTGTATGGAGATTATGATGAAAATCGTGGAATTAATTATCTTACTTATACCCTAATATCAACTCAATAATCCTACGGTGATCTTCATTATAATAAAATTTTGACTTGCTTAAATTCATCACTTAAATTCAACCAAATCATCATGTTGATGATTGACCTTTGCCAAAATTGACTGGATTTTTTTGTCATCATCAATAATTAAATAAAATGGGCGTAATTTTGGATAGTGATTTTTTAGTAAGTCACCTTTTGGAGTACCTTTAGGATAAAATTGAAAAGTAATAACGTTAGAACTGGCTATGATGTTTTTAAAGTCATCCCAATAAAATATCCCTTCTATATCATAAGATTTGACTAAAATTCCTTCTTCAAAAAAGGCATAATAACTGGTGACAGGCCATTTTAAGCTGTTGTAAAGTTTTTTTAGTCGCCTGATTTCAAATGAAACCGCAATATAATGTTGAAGGATCGAAAATACTATCATGATAGCACCTAGCAACATGACTAATAGAAGATTAAAAAATAGTTTATCTGTCGGATTATAATTTAGGTATAGCACAGTAAGCAGTACCCAAGACGCAATTAATGCGATAAAGGTTAGTATTCTTTTTTTAGGAATGTGAAATCGAAGAACTATGTTGTGGATATTGGAAAGAATAATTTTTTTAGACTCTAATTTGACATCGTAATCACACAAAAATTCTGCCTCTTCAGGATCAAAGGCGATATAAGGTTGGTTAACGGCTCCATTCATTCTGCTATTCCTATTCATTGTAGTGATAATCACTTTGCCATTATAAAAGAGCCTAACACACATTGCAAAATAATTATTTGTTTATCATAGAGTTAATTTATAGCCTTGGCGATAATGAGCGTGCTTTAAGCATGATAGTAACTGTGTTTGTTGACTATTTTTCGTCCTGTGTTTGTTGATAATGGTTAACTCGGTTTCGGTAATTAATTGGTTGTCTGATTTAAATAATCTCATTACAATACCTTCCCTTATCCATTGACAGACTCTATTTTATGATTACGTTTCGTCATGCCACACTCAATGATTTGCCTTTTATTGTTGAGGTTTATAATTCGACCATTGCCAGCCGTATGGTCACAGCCGATACATCACCTGTTTCAATCGACAGTAAGCGTGATTGGTTTGAACAACATAATGAGGATAATCGCCCTCTTTGGTTAATTCAGCATCAAAATCAACCTTGTGGTTGGATTAGTTTATCTTCGTTTTATGGGCGACCGGCTTATTCTAAAACGGTCGAAGTGAGTTTATATCTTCATGAACAGTTTCGAGGTAAAAAAATTGGGCAATATATGCTTGCTCAAATTGAAGAATATGCCCATAAAGTCGGTATCGATAGCATATTAAGTTATGTATTTGGTCATAATATTCCCAGTATCAGTCTTTTTAGTAAAATGCAGTATCAGCAATGGGGATTATGTCCAAAGATTGCCGAACTGGACGGTGTAAAGCGTGATTTAATTATTTTTGGAAAATCACTTATTTAAACGTTGTCAATATCAAATAACTTATGTAATTTATTTATAAGGATACAAGTTTACATGACCATTTCACAAAATTTAATTTATCTAGGACGCCAAGCCAAAATAACCAGTTCACTGATTGTGATTAATATTGCTTGGTTTGTTATATCCCGTCTTTGTGATAGCCGTAGTTTTGTTGATTCTTTAAAAAACTTGTTTTTGGTTGATTGGGGCGCCGATGTATCGCAATTGACTTTTTCGGGCCAATATTGGCGCATGTTCACTAGCTTATTTATGCATGTCAGCCTGTCACACTTGTTAATGAATATGATCGCCTTATGGAGTGTGGGCATCATTTTAGAAAAACGCCTTCCAAAATTTGCCTTTATTGGTATTTATTTTCTTTCTGGATTAATCAGTAATTTAGTCAGTGATATTGCTAATCTTGATCGTACCGTGATTAGTTGTGGGGCATCCGGTGCAATTTTAGGGATTATTACCGCATTATTAGCTTATAGTTTGGTTAATCGGGCCAATCTTAAAGAAATGCCCATCAATGCTATTATCATTAGCTTAGTGCTTACCGCTGGTTTGGGCTTGCTTCCTGGTATTAATAATATGGCGCATTTGGGGGGGGCTGTTGCCGGTTTTGGTTTGGGTTTGGTTGTGTCGCTATTGATAAAATGGTTTGGGTATTCAAGTAAATTTACAATACTGTTTATTTGTTTATTATTTATCGTGACTATCTGGTGTATTTATATGGGGTATGTGCATTATGAATTACCGGATAATTTAAAATATCATTATTAATCACATTATATTGCGCTGATAACTAATGCTATCAGCGCCTGCTTTATCATATTAAAAACTGTTTAATATTTTCGCCGGATCAATTTTACATGCCCGTTTAGCCGGATAATAACTGGCAATTAAACTTAATAGCATGGCAGTAATAAATACAATTAGCACATCAGTTGCATGAATTTTTGAAGGTAAAAAGTCAATAAAATAGACATTTCCATTTAATACTTTATGCCCGATCAGCGATTCAATTACTTTCATGATATTCGACAGTTGCCAAGCAGATAGAACGCCTAAAACAACGCCAAGTAAGCTGCCTATTAAGCCTGAAATAACCCCATACCAAATAAAGATATGTTTAATTAGGCGATTATTTGCGCCCAGTGTTTTGAGAATTGCAATATCTCGTTGTTTATCTTTTACAGCGATCACTAATGTCGAGACAATATTGAAACAGGCAACACCAATCACCACAATCATTGCTAAATACATGATTTGTCGTATCATTTGAATGTCTCGATACATAAAACCGTACGAGTTTTCCCAACTGGTATATGCGACGTTTTCGTCAAGATTTAATATCGCCCTGCCTAATAGGCTTTTAGCCAAATAAACTTGATTAACATTGACCATTATACCTGTGACACTGTCACCAATATTTAAAAGTTTTTGAGCGTCTGATAAGGGGATTAACGCAACATTGTTACTTAAGCTACCACTTAAATCTAAAATACCCACCACTTGTAAACGCACACGTTTAGGTGGTTTGAGTTGGTTATTATCACTTGATACCGGAATTAACAATGTTATCCATGCACCCTGTTTTACCGACAGTTTTTTTGCCAGTCCCGATCCGATAATAATTTGCTGACTATCGTTTTTAAAATATTGCCAACGATCATCCAACACATATTTTGGCAACGCACTTATGGCTTTTTCGCGCTGTGGATCAACCCCTTGTACCTCAACGGCACCAAGTTTGCTTCCATTTTCGATAAGCCCTGTAAAGCTGATAAATGGTGCTGCTGAAACAATATTTTTATCTTCTTCTAACTCTTGTTGGATATGCTGCCAGTCATTTAGATTGCCATATTGAGAATATATCTGTCCATGCGGAACAACCGATAACACTCGGTTTTTTAATTCATATTCAAAGCCATTCATGGCACTTAAGCCAATAATGAGTGCGGCAATTCCAATTGCAATGCTTAAAGTTGAGATAATCGAGATAAGCGATACCATGCCACTTTTACGGCGACCTTGACGAAATTTTATTGCCGTCATTAAGGATAGATTCATTTTGTTTTCCACTAAATCGTTTTTTTAATGTCCGCTTTCAGAAAGCTGCCCGTCACTCATAACCAATTGTTTATCCAATTTTTTAGCCAATTCAAGATCATGAGTAACAACCAAAAAAGCTGTTCCTTGTTCTTTATTGAGTTTGATAAGCAAATCAAATATAGCATCCGCTGTTGTTTTATCCAAGTTTCCGGTGGGTTCATCCGCCATGACTAAAGACGGGTTATTAATTAATGCCCGTCCTATTGCCACACGTTGACGTTCACCGCCCGATAGTTCGGATGGACGATGTTCGGCTCGGTTTGATAAATTAACCGATGCTAACATGTCTTTTGCCCGTTTTTTGGCTTCGTTGGGCGATACACCACCAATTAAGAGTGGCATAGCGATATTTTCAAGTGCGGTAAAATCGGGTAAAAGGTGATGAAACTGGTAGACAAAACCGATGTCTTGATTGCGTAATTTTGCTTTTGCTTGTTCTGATAATTGATTAAGCTGTTGTGATTTGAATATGATTTCACCTGATGTCGGTTTGTCCAATCCACCCAGTAGATGTAATAGTGTACTTTTACCCGAACCTGAACTTCCTATAATAGCGAGTAATGATTGAGGATGAAGATCAAATGAAACATTTTTTAAGACTTCAGTCACCATTTTCCCTTCTTTATAGGTTTTATAGAGATTGTTAGCAGTCAGTAATGGCTGAGTATTATTCATAACGTAGCGCCTCGGCAGGTTGAATGGTTGCAGCACGATAAGCAGGATATAAGGTTGATATTAGCGATAACATGAGTAATCCGATAATAATAAAAACAATTTGTGAAGGTTCGATTAATGTCGGTAATTCTATACCTGCAAGCGATAAATCTAAGGTTTCCATGATGTTATTTAAGTTACAAGCAAGTACAAGTCCTAAAGTGCTTCCTAGTAGTGTACCTATTACCCCTGAACTTGCGCCTTGTATGATAAAAATTAGCATTATTTTAAAACGTGATAATCCTTGAGTTTTTAAAATGGCAACCTCACCTTGTTTTTCCATCACCAATAAACTTAAAGACGTAATAATATTAAATGCTGCAACGATCACGATAAGGCTAATCAGTAAGCCCATGACGTTTTTTTCCATTTTTATTGCTTGAAATAATTCGCCCCGTTTTGCTCGCCAATCTTTAAATTCAAGTCCTTCCGGTAGTGGAGTATTCGTAATTTCAGCAATTTGTAGAGGGTGTTTCAAAAATAATCGCCAACCGGTAATTGTATTAGCTGGGTAACGGAGTAATTTTTGAGCATCGGTTTGGTTGACGTAAATTAAGGTTTGGTTAATGTCATGGTTAACCGAAAATAGTCCAACAACAGTAAATAAACGTTGTGATGGTATACGCCCCACTGGTGTGACCTGACTGGCATCGGTAACCATTAAACGTATTTTATTACCTACTGTCACGCCGAGTTGATTGGCTAATGTTTGTCCTAAGATTACATTATATTGCCCAGCCTGTAGATCGGATATCGATCCGGTATAAATATAATCTTGAATGGGATCATCATCTTCTGGATTGATGCCCATCAAGGTACTTACATTGATACTTTGTTCACTTTGCAATACCACGTCGCTAGTGACTAACGGCGTAATGCGACTTACGCCATTAATCTGTCCAAATTGTTCATATGCCGTGTTATCTATGACGATTTTGCCTTGTGGTGTGGTGATTTGTGCTTGCGGTAAGAACTTTAACACACTATTTTGCATCTGATCTTCTAGTCCATTCATGACCGATAACACCAGAATTAATCCCAATGATCCAAGCATGATCCCTATCATCGATAACCATGAAACAAAGCGACCAAAGCCATCAGTCTTTTGACCGTATACATAACGTAACCCAATATAAAGCACTAATGGACGAAATATTTTTGACATAAATGTTTATCATTTCCGAAACTTTTTGACAAAGTTTTGCAAGTTAAATAGAAGACGTTTATCATACAGGATTAAACAGTTATAGAAAACATCCAAGTAATTACGTTATAATGTATTAATACTTTTTGCACCAATATCAATTAAATTTATCATGTCTAAAAAACTCAATATTTCAACACTTATTCCACAAAAACCCGGTGAAGTAAAACAGTTTGGACAACTGGTGGGATCCTCATTATCGAAACTGTGTGCCGATGCAATTGCTGCGCATAACGGTTTAGTGGTGATTGTCACCGATGATATGCAGCAAACAACCCGCATTTATGAAGAGCTGAAGCAATTTAGCCATTTTCCGGCTATTTCGTTTCCTGATTGGGAAACCTTGCCTTATGATAGTTTTTCACCTCATCAAGATATTGTATCTGAACGCTTATCTTGCCTTTATCATCTTGCACATTTAACCAAAGGCGCGTTAATTTTACCGATCAATACGTTAATGCAAAAAGTTTGCCCAAAAAGTTATTTAGGTGGGCATGTGTTCATTATGAAGAAAGGCTTACAAATTAGCCGTGAACATTTGCGAATGCAATTAGAAAATGCCGGTTATCGCGCTGTTAGCCAAGTCATGGAACATGGCGAGTATGCTACACGAGGAGCACTTTTTGATATTTTTCCTATGGGTAGCGATAAACCTTATCGTATTGATTTTTTTGATGATGAAATTGATAGTATCCGAACGTTTGATGCTGAAACACAACGAACGCTTGAAGAAATTGTAGAAATTGAGTTATTACCAGCTCATGAGTTTCCTTTTGATAAAGCGGCTATTGAATTGTTTCGTAGCCAATGGCGTGCAAAATTTGAAGTCAGATTAGAGCCTGAAAGTATTTATCAGCAAGTCAGTAAAAATATCTTACCAACAGGGATTGAATACTGGCAAGCCTTGTTTTTTAGTGAGCCGTTAACGACACTTTTTTCTTATTTTTTAGATAATACGCTAATTATTAATACGGTCAATATCGAGCAGTTTGCCAATAAATATTGGCAAGATATTAATCAACGTTATGAAAGTCGCAAAGTTGATCCTATGCGTCCTTTACTTGAACCCGCAGTTATTTGGTCTAAAACGGATGAAATCTTTGCTAATTTTAAACATTATCCAAGGATGATTGTATCGAATAACACGGTGGATGAGTCATCTAAAAATATCAATTTACCTTTTATGAGTTTGCCTGATATTGGTTTTCAGATTCAATTGAAAGACCCTTATCATCAATTTAATCAATTCACTGAAAACTTTAATGGCAAGATTATTTTTTCGGTTGAATCAGAAGGTCGTAAAGAAGCATTACAAGAGATTTTAGGTCGAATTCGTATTTATCCAACCAGCATTAATCAGCTTGATCAGCAAGCAACGGTTGATAACCGCTTTTGTGTCATGGTCGGTGCGGGTGAACAAGGTTTCATTGATGAGCAACAGCATTTTGCTTTTATTACTGAAAATGAACTGTTAGGACGACGTGTTATTCGTCGTAAAAATGAGAACAGACAAGCTATTAATACCGATAGTTTAGTTCGTAGTTTAGCCGAATTAACCCCTGGTAAACCAGTCGTGCATTTAGAGCACGGTGTAGGACGTTATGCTGGGTTAACGACGTTAGAAACAGGCGGTATTACGGCTGAATATCTTATTTTGCTTTATGCAAATGATACCAAACTTTATGTACCTGTTTCATCGCTTAACCTGATCAGCCGTTATTCTGGCGGTGATGAAGAAAATGCGCCTTTAAATAAATTAGGAACAGATGCTTGGAGCAAAGCCAGACAAAAAGCAGCAGAAAAAGTCCGTGATGTTGCCGCCGAATTGTTAGATATTTATGCGGAGCGTGAAAGTAAACCAGGATTTGAATTTAAGCAAGATCGTGAACAATACGAACTGTTTTGCCAAGCCTTTCCTTATCAAGAAACGGAAGATCAACAAAATGCCATTGGCGCCGTTATCGGGGATATGTGTTCACCTTATGCTATGGATCGATTGGTTTGTGGGGATGTCGGCTTTGGCAAAACTGAAGTTGCAATTCGCGCTGCTTTTTTAGCTGTCGTCAATCAAAAGCAAGCCGCAGTTTTGGTGCCAACCACCTTACTTGCTCAACAACATTATGAAAGTTTTTGTAATCGTTTTGCTAATTGGCCAATACGTATTGAAAGTTTGTCTCGTTTTAAAACCGCAAAACAGCAACGAGCCGTCATTGATGCACTTGCAGAAGGTAAAGTCGATATTGTCATTGGCACGCATAAATTATTGCAGGAAGATGTAAAATGGAAGGATCTTGGTCTATTGATTGTTGATGAAGAGCATCGCTTTGGTGTTCGTCAAAAAGAACGTATCAAAGCTATGCGAGCCAATATCGATATATTGACCCTAACTGCTACCCCTATTCCTCGAACATTGAATATGGCGATGAGTGGCATGCGTGATCTTTCTATCATTGCCACGCCTCCTGCTCGCCGATTAGCAGTGAAAACCTTTGTCAGAGAATACGATGATTTAGTGATTCGAGAAGCTATTCTGCGTGAAATTTTGCGTGGTGGTCAAATCTATTATTTACATAATGATGTCTCGGATATTA
This sequence comes from Gilliamella sp. B2717, assembly GCF_026536675.1. NCBI lineage: Bacteria > Pseudomonadati > Pseudomonadota > Gammaproteobacteria > Orbales > Orbaceae > Gilliamella > Gilliamella sp. B2717. Next base: position 8,793 of record NZ_JAFNNQ010000030.1, read on the forward strand.
ATAATGTGAGTGAAAAGCTAGCCAAATTAGTGCCAGAAGCACGTATTGGCGTTGGTCATGGTCAAATGCATGAACGAGATTTAGAGCGAGTGATGAATGATTTTCATCATCAACGTTTTAATATTTTAGTTTGTACCACCATTGTTGAAACCGGTATCGATATTCCTAATGCTAATACAATTATTATTGAGCGTGCCGATAAATTTGGTTTAGCGCAATTGCATCAGTTGCGTGGTCGGGTTGGTCGTTCGTATCATCAAGCTTATGCTTATTTATTAACACCACATCCTAAATTATTGAGTAAAGATGCAAAAAAACGTCTTGATGCTATCGCAACCTTAGAAGATTTGGGTGCAGGTTTTGCTTTAGCAACGCATGATCTGGAAATTCGAGGTGCAGGCGAGTTGTTAGGAAGCGATCAAAGTGGTCAAATTGAAACTATTGGGTTTAATTTATATATTGAACTACTAGAAGATGCCGTAAAATCCTTAAAAGAAGGAAAAGAACCTACGCTTGAATCACTATTGACCAGTCAACAAACGGAAATTGAGTTACGTTTACCTACATTGATTCCAGACGATTTTATTCCGGATGTTAATACTCGTTTATCTTTGTATAAACGTATTGCGAGTATCAATAATTTAGATGAATTGACCGATATACAAGTTGAAATGCGTGATCGTTTTGGGCAATTACCTGATGCAGTTCTCTTTTTGTTAGAAACAACTAAAATTCGTTTTCATGCTAATCAATTAGGCATTACTAAAATTGAATTTGGTGAAAAAGGTGGATTTATCGAATTTGGTAGTAATAATAAAATTTCAGTTGATTATTTAATTGAAATCATTCAAAAAGAACCTAAAAATTATCGTTTAGAAGGCAATAATAGATTAAGATTACAAAAAACTGATTTACAACGTGTAGAGCGTATTGAATATATCAAAAACTTGTTAACTGAATTTTCCACACATCAAGCATAACACACAACATCTTGAAAATTCTTTAATAAATAGCTCATTGCTCTTTATAGATGCCACCCACATAGCAATGAGCAGAGCTAAATTAATATTGCCGGTTAATTTGAAGTTAATATAAAACATTATTTGTTAGTTGAATAACTATCATGTTTTGATTCCTATCTACCAAACATTTTCTTTATCCTTCTTAATGAGTAAGGTCATACTCATTTTGACCATTAGCTATGCTTTTTTATCTGTATCGCTAAGTGTGCGATGAAATTAGAATCAATATTTTCTCTAATAAATTGTGATGTTATAAAATCACTTAAAAACTCGCTTATCGTTCTGAAATCCATTAGAATTGAAAGGTCAGAATCGCATAAAACTATTTATTCATAATAAGATAGTTTATTGATAATAATTTAGTTTTACTCGTCTCTGAATTATGAGCACATAATTTATGTAATAACAATGAATTAAAAGAGAAAACCAATGAAAAAAAGTAAATTAGCTATCGGCTTTGTAGCGCTATTAGCAATCGGATATGTAGGTAGTTCATGGTATATTGGCAATAAAATTGAGAAAGAATTAGATAGTCAATTAATCAACATTAATGAAACGATTAATGGCTACCAAAATCAATATGATATATCAATCAAAACAAGCAATTATCAAAAAAATATTTTTACATCCAAATTTCACCTTACTATAACCGAAAAACCCCGCATTGAATATGATGTCAATGAACCAAAAACCGTTTTTGATGACGATATAACTATCCATCATGGTCCATTCCCTATGGCCGCATTAATTAAAGGTAACTTTGTCCCCCAATTGGCATGGATTGAATATGAAATGACTGAAAAAGACAATCCAACTCTTTGGAAACTTGCAGGAGATAAACCTTTTATTACCGCCACTATGGGGATTAAATTTAGTGATTATGTCGTCACAAAAATTACCACAAAAGCCTTGAATACTATTGACATGCCTCAGTTTAAAGAAGGAATAGATATTTCAGAAGGCAACATCACCATCACCAGTGATTTAAATGAATTGACCTCATCGATGTCTATAAAGCTTGATAAATTAAGATATAAAATTGATCAGGTTAGTTCAATCTCATTGAGCAATCTTAAGGTTAACTTAGAAAATAAAGGAGATGATATCGTTGATCTAAACTCAAACGTTGATACTTTAACGATAAACGCTCGATCAAGTCTTCCAGTCCAAATAGATATTGATAATATAAGTAGTTCAGCTCAGTACACAATAACATTTGATCCGATCAATGGAGCTAATATACCTAATTATCAATCCAAGATGAACATAGAAAAATTGAAAACAACTGTCTTAAGTTTCAATCCACAAGCGCCATTTGTTTTTAATAATATATTCTTTAAGCAAGATGTTCGATCTAATCCAAATAATAGCTCAGAGGGCAGTTATGAGGCTAGTATTGAATCGTTCAATTTTGGCAAACAAAATTTAGGTCATGGTGAATTTAAGTTTAATTTTGAAGGATTTAACACAAAGAATCCGTTTGAAAGTTTATTCATTGAAAAAAATGCATCTGACTTTTCAAAAATTCAATGGGATGGTTTGTTAAATTGGCATAATGCTTCAGGCGATATTATTGCCAACACATCAGCGATAGTCGATAACAACTTATCAACGGATGACAATAATAATGATATTACCCCCGATCGCATGTTAAGTTATAACATTCAGATTCCATTTAAAGTATTAGCACGTATGTGGGCACAAACGGAAAATTACAATGAAACGGATGTGACTGATGATATGATTGCTGGAAAATTATATATGATTAATTTAATCGCGAAATCTAAGATTAAAGATCATCCTCTTATTTCTATTGATGAAGATAAGCAAGGTATCTATCTGGATTTGAAAACAAAACAGAGTGATTCTGACGTGATAATCAATGGACAAAAAATGAATAAAAATGATTTTAATCGTCTAATTCTTTCTCTTTAAGACTCTTTTTAGTTACGCCTAATTAGCTTGATAGGCTAACTAGGCGTTGCTTTAGGTTTATCAAAATCAAATTAATAATTATAAAAAATAACGGGAAAACAATGAAAAAAATTAAATTTACAATAGGAATAGTTGCAGTCTTAAGCATAGGATATTTAGGTTCAACTTGGTACATTGGCAATAAAATTGAAAATGAAATTGATAATACCCTGTCATTAATCAGTGAAAAAATTAATGGCAGCAAGGATATGAGTAAGATCAATATAACCAAAAGCCATTATGATAAAGGTCTATTCTCAACGAAATTACACCTGACTATCACCGAATCAGTAGATAATCAAACGGATCTTGAGAATGATAAAAATATCCTCTTTAGTGATGATATTACAATTTATCACGGTCCTTTTCCTATCGTCAATATCGCTAAAGGTGATTTTACACCTCAAGTCGCAATGATAGATTATCAAATGACTGAAAAAGCATTTCCAGAGCTTTGGAAATGGTCAAATAACCAATCATTCATCACTGGTCATGCCAATTTAAGTTTTCAAAAAGAGTTCAGTATTTATTTGAAAAATAACCCTATTAAGATAAATCTAGTCAATCATGTGTTTGGCGAAAACAATTTGTACTTAACTGAAGGTGAGTGCTTTTTCAATGTTTCTAAAGATTTTTCAACTGTCAGCGTAAATTCACACTGGGACAAATTAGAATTAACATCGGAATTCAGAAACCTATCCTTGAAACTTGATCAAGTTTCTATCAAAACCGAGCCCGAAAGCAGTCATAGCTCTTTAAATTATGTATTGGAGTTGAAAAATCTTTATTATTCAGAAGAAAATTATGATCTTATTGACAGAAATTATCAATATGTTACGACATATAAAAAAGAGCTAAATTTTCAGGATGTGAAAGCTGTTAGAAATGGTGATTTTAAAAAAGGAATATTACATAACAATTTAACCATAAATAAAGTTATATCCCAGAATTTTTTCAATGACAACGCAACCGCCATATTAAACCAAATATTAATTAATCAATCAGTAAATCAAACTGATGAGAATTATTATGATTCAATAGACTTTAAAATAGGCTCATTAACGTATGGAAACCAAAACCTTGGTTCTATCTCCTCGAATAATGAATTTATAAACATGGATGGAATCAGTATGCTGTCGTTTGTATTAGGCGAATTTGGATTTGGAATAGAATTTAGCGATCCTTATGATGTTAATCCTGATAAAGATAATAGGAGCATGTCCTATAAATTTAATTGGCATACTGATGTCGGCGATATTAATGTTGATTCGCTAGTTGATTATACTAGTCATGAGGATTTTCGTGGATTATCTTTGGACGATAATATCAATCTATTCATACTTAAACTTGATATGCCATTTAACGTTATAAATTATATTGCAGCTCAATTTGAAAATTATCAACAAAATGTTGTTACACAAGAACAAATTGATAAAATAGTATTAGGAAATGATATAAAATCGTGGTTAGATGAATCAATTCTTTTCACTTTTGAAAAAAATGGAATGGAAGGGATATATTCAGATGCCAACTATTCAAGTGATACACATCAAGCAGAAGTGAATGGTAAATTTTATAGTGAAGACGATTTTTTCACTCATTTTTGATGTGAATTGAGACAATAAATAATTTTTTAATACGCTAGCGGACATACCATGTTATGAACAATCATCTATCTAAATCACCTGAGAATCAATTTAAACGTACTATGCAAACTCGGCATTTAATTATGTTATCGTTAGGTGGCGTGATTGGCACAGGATTATTTTTTAATACCGGTTATATTATTGCAACCGCAGGAGCCGTGGGAGCGATTATTGCCTATTTAATTGGTGCTTTGGTCGTTTTTTTAGTTATGTTGTGCCTTGGCGAACTTGCGGTTGCTATGCCCGAAACCGGTGCTTTTCATACGTATGCTTCCCGTTTCATTAGCCCTGCTACTGGCTATACCGTTGCTTGGTTATATTGGCTAACCTGGACAGTTGCATTGGGTTCAAGTCTAACCGCTGCGGGTATGTGTATGCAGTATTGGTTTCCGGATATTTCTGTTTGGGTTTGGTGTTTAATTTTTTGTGCAGTTATATTTGTTTTGAATATTGTGACTGCACAATTTTTTGCGGAAAGTGAATTTTGGTTTTCAATAATTAAAGTCATTACGATTATAGTTTTTATTATTGCGGGCAGCGCAGCTATTTTTGGTTTTATACCGATGAAAAACGATATGCCAGCCCCATTTCTACACAATATTACAGATAATGGTTGGTTTCCACATGGATTGACACCTATCATCATGACAATGGTATCGGTTAATTTTGCCTTTTCTGGTACAGAACTAATTGGTATTGCTGCGGGTGAAACTAAGCAGCCTGAAAAAAGTATTCCTTTAGCCATAAAAACAACCATTTTACGGTTAATCATTTTTTTTGTTGGCACTATTTTTGTACTGGCGGCTTTATTGCCCATGGAACAAGCAGGCGTCATTAAAAGTCCTTTTGTGATGGTTTTTGAAAATATTGGTATCCCTTATGCTGCCGATATCTTTAATTTTGTAATTTTAACTGCCATTTTATCGGCGGCTAATTCAGGACTTTATGCATCAGGTCGAATGTTATGGTCGTTATCAAATCAAGGTACTTTGCCTAAATGCTTTTCAAGATTAACCACTAAAGGGATTCCAACCACCGCTATAACGGTGAGTATGTTAGGGGGATTACTGGCGTTGTTTTCTAGTGTGATTGCACCCGATACAGTCTTTGTTGCGTTAACAGCTATTTCAGGTTTTGCCGTGGTTGCTGTTTGGTTAAGTATTTGTGTATCACATTACTTTTTTAGGCAAAAGCTTTCTCAAGAACAAATTATTAATTTAAAATATAAAGCGCCCTACTACCCTTTAGTCCCGATTCTAGGCACAATTTTGTGCGTGATTGCCTGTATTGGACTGGCTTTTGATTCAGAACAACGAATAGCGCTATATTGTGGCATCCCTTTTGTCATTGTTTGTTTTATGGTTTACCATTTGACGCATAAGTACAAAACTCGAGTTACTCAAAATGATTAATAATAATCCGATTAAGAATTTATTAAACCAAAAAAACTTTATCATTGTTGACGGTGCACTTGCCAGCGAGTTACAACGTCGTGGAAGCGATTTAAATGATAGTTTATGGTCAGCAAAAGTATTATTTGAGCAACCTGAATTAATTCGGCAAGTTCATTATGACTATTTTAAAGCTGGCGCAGACTGTGCCATTACAGCAAGTTATCAAGCAACACCTTTAGGATTTGCTAAAAAAGGCATTAATCTCAACGATTCTATTGCGTTAATACAAAAAAGTGTTGAACTTGCACAACAAGCTAAACAACAGTATTTAAGCGAATTAGACCAACCTAAACCTTTACTTATTGCCGGGTCTGTTGGGCCTTATGGCGCCTATTTAGCTGACGGTTCCGAATATACAGGAGCCTATCAACTGACTGAAGAAGCCTTTATGGACTTTCATTATGTCCGCATAAAAGCACTTATCGATGCCAATGTGGATTTACTCGCTTGTGAAACCTTGCCTTCTTTTACTGAAATAAAAGCATTAACAAAGGTGATTAAACAATTTCCTAAAATAAGTTGCTGGTTTTCATTTACACTGAAAGATGATCAGCATCTGAGTGATGGAACACCGTTATCTTTAGTTGTCGAATATTTAAATAATATTGAGCAAATTGCCAGTGTAGGCATCAATTGCATTGCATTAGAAAAAGTGACAAGGTCACTAAATGTATTAAACAAACTCACATCAAAACCATTAATCGTTTACCCAAATTCTGGCGAAGTATATGATCCTTTAATCAAACAATGGCACCCTAACCCGCAACATAATTGTACATTTGCTAATCAGTTAACAAACTGGATAGAATCTGGTGCTAAATTAATTGGCGGTTGTTGTCAAACCACACCTAACGATATTGCTAATATCGCTAAATTCCTGCAAGATAAATAAAACTTTCCGTTGAGTAAGTATACAAAATCAAATAATGTTGATTTTGTATACTTTGGGTTTGATTATTTGATTTCGATATTATCAAGCTTTTATATTCAATCACTAATTAAAGACTTCATATTGAAGAGTAACTTTCTCATCAACGACCGTAATTGAAGGTAATGGATGCTTTAGCGATTTGATGCGAATTGATGATAAAACCAACTAAAGCTGGCGTTGTTTTATCATCAACATTGATATTGTCTATATCAAGTGCATAGAGTGTAAATTGATAACGGTGATTAGAGTTTTCTGGTGGGCAAGGTCCGCCATAATTTGCCGTACCAAAATCATTACGAACTTGCTGACTTCCTTTAGGCAATAAATCAATATTATTACCAGCTGATTGCTTTAACGCTGTCGTATCGACCGGAATATTGACAACCGTCCAATGCCACCATCCTGATCCGGTTGGCGCATCTGGATCATACATGGTTAATGCCAAACTTTTTGCTTCTTTAGGTACATTATTCCATTCAATGCTAGGCGATAGGTTTTTACCCTGACAACCAAATTGATTATAAATAAATTGATCTGTAAAACCATTTTTATTTAAATCAGGACTGGATAGCTGCATTTCAGATGCATAACTGTAACTAGTGAATAACAATAATACTCCGCAAAACAAGGGTTTCAATTTGGTAGAATGACGCATGTTTACTCCTTATATTTTAAATGAATAAAATAAATAACTAACTTATTGACTAATCGGCAGTTTACATCCCAATGTTCTATTTCAACCTCATTTAAATTTAGTTGCTAATACTCGCTCAACCGTATCAACTATCGCTTGAGTTTGTGAATCAATTTCTATATTGACTTTATCACCAACTTTTTTATTTTTAAGCGTTGTTATCGCTAATGTTTCGGGAATAAGGTGAATTTTAAAACGATTTTCATCTACTTCGCCCACCGTTAAACTAGCGCCATCAATGCCGATAAAACCTTTATATAAAACATACTTTATAAACTGTTTGGGTAGTGTAAGTTGCATCTGGCAATTGGTTGCCGTTTTTTGAATATCAACAATCGTTGCTGTACAAGAGATGTGTCCAGACATGATATGTCCACCGACTTCATCGCCATATTTTGCACTGCGTTCAATATTAACGTAATCATTCAGTTTTTTATCACCTAATGTGGTTAAAGCTAGCGTTTCTTGCATGATATCAAATGAGACCCAATCATCTGCAAAACCTGTTACCGTTAAACAACATCCATCATTCGCAATTGACGCACCAATTTCAATATTTTGCGTTAGCTGACTTGGAAGTTTAACTTTATAAGTTCGTAATTTATCTTGATCGTTAATATCAATTATTTGACCAACACCCTGTACAATACCCGTAAACATATAATTTCCGTTTGAATCTTTTGAGATCTCCATTTTATCGTAATCTAATAATAAATTTCTATGTTTATCATTCATTCCTTAACAAATCAATTTAATCGGTTAAGATTGATTTGAATAACTTATGTTAAGTATTATTAGATATACCTTAAGAACTCTATTTTTTTGATACCCTATTGAAACTCAGTGTTTAAGCAGCGTTATTAGAATTTGTTATACAAAAACTAGTCAATATTCATTAAGTCATTTTATAATGACATTCTCATTCACTGAGTAAAAATCATTTCTCAAATTTTATTAAGGATTGTTGATGCTAAAACTTATTTTAGCCATTTCATTCGGTTCTGTAGCGGGTGGTTTACTTCGCTGGTTTTTATCACTTAAATTCAATGTGGTTGCCTTTACTATTCCAATCGGAACACTATTATCTAATTTAATTGCTGGCTATATTATTGGTTTTGCCATCGCTTTTTTTAATCATTCTAATCTTTCCCCTGAATGGCGTTTATTAATCGTCACGGGTTTTTGTGGTGGTTTATCAACTTTTTCTACTTTTTCGGCTGAAATTGTTAATTTATTGCAGGAAGGCAGAGTAACATGGGCATTAGCGACAATAGGTATCCATGTTGTTGGCTCGGTATTGATGACTTTTTTAGGCATTTGGACTTATCAATATTTTCGTTCTTGATCGCTTTGTTAGCCTAATAATTGATTAGCCTAACATAACATAAAAAATATTTACAACCTTTAAATACTGTATTAATATACACTGTATATTAATACAGTTAGAGGTCATTATGCTTATTGAACAATCATCACAACAAATTATGGCGTTTGAGTTTGAATCTCCTTTTCAGCAAGTATTACAACAACAGCGACCGTTATTACGTTCATTTAATAAAGCAAAAAAATGGCAGCTTTGGTTATCCGATAGACCGATGTTAAAGCGATCTTGGGTTAACTTTGCCGGTTTAGATAAGCAAAAAGTAATCCATATCACCAATATAAAAAATGAAAATCTGGTATCAACGATTGAAAAAGCCTTACAAAATAAAACGTGTAGTTATGTCGTTGCTTGTATTAAGCAGCTTAATGAACAAGATAAAATACGTTTGCATAACGCGGTGTTAGCCAGTGATACAACGTTATTTTTGGTCAATGATGAATCCAAAGAGCAATATACTCAATACCATTAAACTGAAAAGATGATTATTTTTGGATAAGTTAAGTTAAAAAGAAAGTGATAACACCAATTAATTCGATGAAGAATCAATCATCATCAATGTACGTGTTCTTTTTTCGAGAATTTTATTGAGATTGATACTTTTTTAGGCTAATTATCTAACTGATAATCATCAAGTAATAATTTGTGAAGTTAACAACTCATTTTTCATCGCTATCGTCATGTCAATACTGTTATGTTAACCGATCTGAATCCGACTGATGCCATTAAATTACAGTTTTAATCGCTTTAAGCTTTTTGGTTCTTCACCTTTTAATAAACGCATAATATTACTACTATGGCGAACAATAATGAGGCAAGAAAGCATAGTTACCGGTAAGGTCAACTCAGGTTTAAACAACCAAACATAAAATGGTGCCATAAGAAACCCGATAATAGCAGCAACTGATGAGTAGCCCGTTATCAATAAGGTTATTAGCCAAGTCAGTATAAAACATCCTGTAAAATCAAGTCCAATCGGTGCCATCATCCCTAATGCTGTCGCAACCCCTTTACCGCCTTTAAAATGAAAAAAACAGGGGAAAATATGCCCAAGACAAGCAGAAATGCCAATAATACCTAAAAAGAAGGGCGATATTCCTATTCGATACGCCAGATACACAGGTAGCGTACCTTTAAACATATCAAAAATTAAGACAACAATAGCAGGTAGTTTACCATTAATTCGTAGAATATTGGTTGCCCCAGGATTGTGAGAGCCATGCGTTAAGGGGTTGGGCAATTTCATAGCATGACTAACTATCATAGCACCTGACAATGAACCACAAAGATAGGCGATGATGATCATCGCTAAGATTTCTAATGACAAAAGCCCCTCCCTAGATGTACCTATTTTCTGATTATTATATCGATAAAAAGTTAAACTAATTCAATTAATGAACTTTTTATCGATGTTTATTAATAGAGAAATAAATAAAAGTGGGGAGTTGCCTCCCGTCCTTTTTAATCCTTTAATCAAAATTGACTCTATTTTACTTTCTTTTTTGTTTATCTAATAGTGGTTTTAAATATTGACCCGTGTAAGATATTTTCGATTTTGCAACCTCTTCTGGTGTACCTTCGGCAATAATTTCACCGCCACCATTTCCCCCTTCTGGCCCAAGATCCACAATCCAATCAGCGGTTTTAACGACATCTAAATTATGTTCAATGACGACAATAGTATTACCTTTATCACGTAAAGTATGCAATTGCGCAAGTAATTGTTTAACATCGGCAAAGTGCAAGCCAGTCGTCGGCTCATCTAAAATATAGAGCGTACTACCTGTGTCACGTTTTGATAGTTCTTTGGCTAATTTAACTCGCTGAGCTTCCCCACCCGATAATGTCGTTGCCGATTGACCAATGGTAATGTAAGCCAAACCAACATCAATCAGGGTTTGTATTTTTCGAGAGATCATTGGAACCGCATCAAAAAATTCACGCCCTTCTTCAACGGTCATATTTAAAATTTCGTTAATAGATTTACCTTTGTATTTGATCTCAAGCGTTTCACGATTATAGCGTGCACCATGACATTGATCACATGGCACATAAATATCAGGTAAAAAGTGCATTTCAACTTTAATTAAGCCATCGCCTTGACAAGCCTCACAACGTCCACCTTTTACATTAAAGCTAAATCGCCCCGGATTGTACCCTCTGGCTCGTGCTTCAGGTACTCCTGCATAAAGCTCACGAATCGATGTAAAAAATCCTGTATAAGTAGCAGGATTTGAACGTGGTGTTCGTCCAATCGGACTTTGATCTATCGCGATAACTTTATCAAAAAAGTTAAGACCTTTAATGGATTTATAAGGTGCAATATCACTTTTTTCAGCGCCATTGAGTTCATTTTGAGCGAGTGGGTATAAAGTATCATTAATTAAAGTGGATTTGCCCGATCCCGATACCCCAGTGATACAGGTAAACAGTCCGACCGGAATATTTAACGTGACATCTTTAAGATTATTACCCGTTGCCCCGATTAGCGATAACATCCGTTTTTTATCAACTTTAGTACGTGTTGCGGGGATTTCGATTTTTTCTTTACCGGATAAATATTTTCCTGTAAGCGATGCATTATTTTCCATGATTTGTTTAGGTGTTCCTTGAGCCACAACTTCGCCCCCGTGAACCCCTGCCCCCGGACCAATATCAATCACGTAATCGGCAGCCATAATCGCTTCTTCATCGTGTTCAACCACAATGACGGTATTACCTAAATCACGTAAATGAGTCAATGTATCAATTAAGCGAGTATTATCACGCTGATGTAGACCGATAGAAGGCTCATCAAGTACATACATTACGCCAACTAAACCGGCACCGATTTGACTGGCTAAGCGAATACGTTGCGCTTCACCGCCGGATAAGGTTTCTGCCGAACGTGATAACGTTAAATAATTAAGTCCAACATTAATTAAAAACTGTAATCGGTCATTAATTTCTTTCAGAATTTTTTCTGCAATTTGGGCACGTTGGCCGGTTAATACTAAGTTGTCAAAAAATTCTTTTGCTTGTTGAGTACTTAAATCACTAATCGTTGGTAAATTTGTATCGTTAATAAATACATGTCTTGCTGTTGTACATAACCTTGATCCATGACAACATGGACATGGGCGGTTACTGATGTATTTAGCTAATTCTTCACGAATCGTTTGTGATTCGGTTTCTTTATAGCGACGCGTTAAGTTATTAATGATACCTTCAAAAGTATGTTTTCGTTTAACCACATCACCACGATCATTAGTATAAACAAAGGTAATTTCGGTACTACCCGAACCATTTAATAAAATATCTTTTATTTTTTCAGGTAATTTTTCGTAAGGCTTATCAATATCAAATTTATAGTGATCCGCCAAAGATTTTAACATCTGAAAATAGTAAAAATTACGACGATCCCAGCCTTTTATTGCGCCCGCAGCTAACGAAACTTCAGGCATTTGTACAATGCGTTTAGGATCAAAGTACTGTTGAACACCTAAACCATCACATTCGGGACAAGCACCCGCTGGATTATTAAATGAAAATAAACGAGGTTCCAACTCAGAAATGCTATAACCACAAATTGGGCAGGCAAAATTAGCCGAAAATATTTTTTCTTCAGCTTTTGGATCATCCAAATTAGCTACTTTAACTATACCATTGGTAATGGATAGTGCTGTTTCAATCGATTCTGCCAGACGTAGTTTTAAATCATCACGAATACGAAAACGATCGACAACAACTTCAATAGTATGTTTCTTTTGTAATTCAAGTTGTGGTGGATCAGATAAATCATAGACATCACCGTCTACCCTTACCCGTATATAACCGCTTGCAGAAAGCTGTTCAAAAAGCTTAACAAACTCCCCTTTACGTTCGGTCACCACTGGTGCAAGTAGCATATATCGATTTTCAGCCGGTAATGCCATAATGCTATCGACCATTTGCGACACGGTTTGCGCTGCTAACGGTAAATTATGATTTGGACAACGAGGCTCTCCTATTCGGGCAAAAAGCAACCTGAGGTAATCATAAATTTCAGTAATCGTACCGACCGTTGAACGTGGATTATGCGATGTAGATTTTTGTTCAATTGAAATCGCTGGTGATAATCCTTCAATGTGATCAACATCGGGTTTTTCCATTAATGATAAAAACTGTCGTGCATAGGCGGATAATGACTCGACATAACGCCGTTGCCCTTCTGCATAAAGCGTATCAAATGCTAATGAAGATTTACCAGAACCTGAAAGCCCAGTAATAACGACAAGTTTATCGCGTGGAATAATGACATTAATATTTTTTAAGTTGTGCGTTCTCGCACCTCGAATATCGATATCTTTAATTGACATAGATCTCTTCTTAAGTATGTTTTTTGTACAATTCAAATGAAAATTTAACTGTATATTATACCAGTGATGAGTGATGAAATATAGTACTAATTCACCGTTGATGAGTTTATGGGTTTTACGGTTTTTTTATTAACGCTAACAAATTTATCAATAAAATTCAATGAGCAAAATATCATAATGAGTTTTATCGTACTCCGTTAATGCCAGAACATTTAAGCATAATGTGCCAGTTAACCGACTTTTCGAAGTAAGCATTGAAAATAGATGTTCACTATTTATTAAACTCATTTGCTTGGATGCAATTTTGGCAAGTATGTCATAGTATATGCGCTAAATTCATCTCAATTTAGCGCAATGATTCCTAAATTAAAGATGATCTAAGGCTATTTTAATGACCACTTTACGAACAGTATTAATGTTATTGTTTATTGCACACAAAGGTTTATGGACTTCATTAGGAAAAAAAACAATGAAATCGTTTGAATGCAAAACCAGTAATGTTTCTTCCTTAGGGGTTTCAACAAATGCAATATCGTTAGTAGTAAGTTGATTATCGAGCCTGTTAGTGTAAGGTGGTAAAGTATTAATCGCCATTCCCTCTTGACCGTCTAATACAATTTGCACATCAATATATTTTTGATGATATTCAGGGTTAGCCTTGTCAATGTGACGAGTTGAACTATCAGATAGCATAAAAAATATCTTATCACCGTCAATGTCATAACGCCCTATAGGCGTATTTTGATTGACATTATCTTTGATATATTCAATCGATTGCTTTATTTTGGCAGGCAAATAAGGGACTAAATTTAAATGGTTAATATTACCTAAAATCATATTTGATAATCCTTCATAAATGAAACATTACTGATATCACAAATACACAGTATTTGTTTAAGTATATACTTATCCAATACATTTTAATAGATAGACTATGATAGCCTTTAGACTTTTTTGATTCCTATGACGAATGCTTTATATTGATAAAATAATTAGTTATTGTGTTAAGTTATCCCAGTAAGATTAAAATGACCTAATATGGTCGACTTTAGACTAATCGAGTTTAAACAGAAATCGTGACATTTGATTAAGGAGGTGGTATAACACTAACAGCCATTTATTATTTACAGTCTTTATCATTATCATATCCATTTTTTAATACACAATAGCTATTCAGATCTTCTTCTTTTCTTAATAAATCATTAATTTCAATAGAATGTATGTCTTTCTAACAAAAGGTAACTATGATGAAAAATAAAGAATTGATCGAAAATTATTACAAAGATGTTTTTATTAATGGTAATGTGGATAAAATTCCTCATTATGTATCAGAAAACTATATTCAACATAATCCTCAGGTTGAAGATGGTCAAGCAGGATTTATTAAATTTTTCAAAGAGTTTATTAAAACTAAACCCAAACTCGATATTGTCAACATCAGTTGTGAAGCGAATATGGTTTACGTATTTTATAAATGTTCCCTACCAGACGGTACCGTGAATAAGGTATGTGATATTTATCGTGTCGAAGGCAATAAGATTGTTGAACACTGGGATGTCATTGAGTCCCATGTAGAAAAAGTAAAATCGGTTAATAAAAATAGTTTATTTTAGTTCATTTTATGGGATAAACATGACAACCTTATCTTGGTTGGGTTTAAAGGATAAGGTTGTAATTAGACATTAAGCACGCATTTTTAATCATCAACGATAATAAGACAATTTCTCTACCCAAATGACTGTTATACTGTTTTTAATCAGCAGATTGGAAAATACTACAGCAAAAAACAGCGCTTTATCAGCGCTGATATTTCGATTATGCTGGATTATTAAGTTATTTTTTATTCCCACTCAATCGTCGCTGGCGGTTTACCGCTGATGTCATAAACAACGCGAGATATTCCGTTTACTTCATTAATGATCCGATTTGATACCCGTCCTAAGAATTCATATGGCAGATGTGCCCAGTGAGCGGTCATAAAGTCGATAGTCTCAACTGCACGTAACGAGACAACCCAGTCGTATTTACGTCCATCCCCCATTACGCCGACTGAACGTACCGGTAAAAATACGGTGAAAGCTTGGCTGACTTTGTGGTATAGGTCGGCTTTATACAGTTCTTCGATAAAGATCGCATCAGCTTGACGGAGTAAGTCACAATACTCTTTTTTCACTTCGCCGAGTACTCGAACGCCTAAACCCGGTCCAGGGAATGGATGACGATATAACATGTCATATGGTAAACCTAACTCTAACCCAACTTTACGTACTTCATCTTTAAAAAGTTCTCGTAGTGGTTCCACTAACCCCATTTTCATCTCTTCTGGCAAGCCACCGACATTATGATGCGATTTAATCACATGTGCTTTACCGGTATCAGCTGCCGCAGATTCGATCACATCAGGATAAATAGTACCTTGTGCTAACCATTTCACATCTTTGAGTTTTGCCGCTTCTTCATCAAACACAGCGACAAATTCACGCCCTATAATCTTGCGTTTAGCTTCGGGATCGGCCTCCCCTTTTAGGGCTGCTAAAAAGCGGTCTTCGGCATTCACGGCTATAATATTTAACCCAAATTTATTACCGAACATGTCCATAACTTGTTGCGCTTCGTTCAAACGTAATAAACCATGATCGACAAAAACACAGGTCAGCTGATCACCAATGGCTTGATGGAGTAATAATGCCGTAACAGAAGAGTCAACGCCACCCGATAACCCTAGTAATACTTTATCTTTGCCGACTTTTTCTTTTATTCGGGTAATTGCATCGGTAATAATAGAAGATGGTGTCCATAGCTTTTCACAATGACAAATATCGATTACAAACCGTTGGAGCAACTCAAACCCTTTTATTGTATGAGTGACTTCGGGGTGAAACTGAACGCCATAAAATTGCTTTTCATCATTAGCCATGATGGCAAATGGGCAGGTTTCTGTTCGACCAATGACCGTAAAACTATCCGGTAAAGTTGTGACTTTATCACCATGACTCATCCAGACATCAAGTTGATCTATACCATCGTTGTTAGTACTATCTAAAATGCCGTCAGTTAATTTTGAGCGTCCGATAATGTCGACTTTAGCATAACCAAACTCACGTTGATTTGAACCGGTGACTTGTCCACCTTGACCAACTTGAATTGCCATAGTTTGCATACCATAACAGATACCTAAAACAGGCACACCTGCGTTAAAAACATATTCGGGGGCTCTTGGGCTATTTTGTGCTGTCGTACTTTCTGGACCACCCGATAAAATAATCCCTTTAGGATTGAATTGTTTAATTTTTTCTTCCGATACATCCCACGGCCAAAGCTCACAATAAACACCAATTTCACGAATCCGACGTGCAATTAATTGGGTAACTTGTGAACCAAAATCAAGAATTAAAATACGTTGCTGGTGGATGTCATTTTTCATCAAATTTGTTCCTAAACTATGGTCTATTACAAAATCAAGGTGGTATTGTATCATTTACCGACTAAATTGAACGGGTTAAATAAAAAAACAATTGTAAATATTTTAACTTTGCAAGTTTCAACATATCCTGATACGGCATTTTATTATGTTGATAAAACGGCAATTCTTATATGAATTAGTCAGATCTTAATTATTTTCTTTTTGAATTAACTAACCGATTTTAATCATGAATATAATTTTTTTTAATACAATAAAATTTCTTTACTTATTTAATAAGTATACTTATAATATGCAGACTTATCAAAACGAGGAAAAAACGATGAATACTATTTCAATTTCTTTTGTACTACCAACAAAGGCTACACCATCTAAAATATGGCCATACTATACTGATCTTAATTTCAGAAAATTATGGGAAACCGATCTTGAAGATTTTCGTATCACGGGCGAGTTAAAAACCGGTTCTAAAGGTATTTTTAAATTACAAAATATGCCAGAAATGGACGTGACGTTATCTAAAATAATTAATGAACAAGAATTTACCGAACAATTTGATATGCCTGACATAGGTTTACTCTATTTTTCACATCAAATTATTGAATTATCGCATAATCAATATGCATTGAAGTCAGAAATTTCATTAAAACCGGATCCGAAAATGGATACTCATGCATCTTATAATTTTATTAAACAGATTTCGGATGATATTATTGATAAAACATACAAATTAAATAGTTTAGTTGAAGGGTAAGTTATGGCAAAGGACAATAAGTTTTTGACGCAATTCCAATCTGATTCAGACTCTGTTGGTTTTCTTTTTATGAAAACTTATTCGTCCTGGCATACAAATATAAAAAATTGTTTAAAAAAACAGTCTATCACACATCCCCAATTTATTGTGCTAGCGACCCTAGCTTATTTATCTCAATATCCTGATGAGATAACACAAGTTATTCTATCCCATAAAACGAATATTGATGTCATGACTATTTCTCAAATATTAGAGAATTTAGAGAAAAAAGATTACATTAAACGCACTTGTTCAATCAAAGATAGTCGTGCAAAATCAATTGTATTAACGCAAAAAGGGCTTGATAAGGCAAATGAAACCGTTCCTTTAGTTGAACAAATGGATCAAGAATTTTTTTCATTATTAAAAGAGGATAAAAAGCACTTTATGACGATGCTTTTAACACTCTTAAAAAACCGAACTGATTGAAGAATAGCTTGAGTTAAAAATTTAAGTATTTGCTGTTTTTAGCTATTCATTATGATTATTGAGTTATCTTGCTGCAAACTTAGTTGATTAATAAGTCTAAAAAAATCAATATTTTTTATTATGTAACTTACTATTATGTTAGATAAAAAATATACGTAATGCTAAACAAGCCATTACGTATAAGATGAGTGTAACATAGATAACACTTTGAAACTAAATCATAATTTACATTATTAATTTACACTTACCATTTATGTTCAATACCGATATTTCCTCGATAACCTTGCCGTTTGGTATTTCCAAAATCGTGTTCGTAGCGAGCATCGCCATAAAGATAAGTCTTTTCAAATAAAGGCGTTTTTAACCCAACGCCCAATTCTCCCCATGTACGAGCATAATTTTCACGCAGTTTATCTCTACCTATGGTAACTTGGCTTGGCTTGATAAAGTCATGCAGAATATTACCAATTGCATAGAATGTGGTATGCTGCTCAACTGTTGCTTGGTTATTATTACCCAAACGAATACCGATTCTACCCCGTAATAGATCCTGATTATTTTGATCAACACGACGATATTTATCTTTAAAACTATCTAAATCAACATATTGGTACACTAATTGAACTTGAGGCTCAACTATCCAATAGTCTTTATCAAGATCATTCTGATTTATTTTAAAGGTGTGCCCAGCTTCAGCCGAAATGGCAAATGCCCACCCATTTTGAGTATGTGGATTATTACCATTACGAGCTTCATATTTATTACGTAAATAGGAAAACTGTCCAACTAAATCTAAATAGTTATTCTCTACTGAAAAATAAGTATTGGTTAATCCCAAGCTCAACGATTCTGATTTGCCTTTTCCTGTTCGTTTATTATGGTCAATTATCCCATGTACAGCTCGATATTTATCGGAAAAGTCGGTATGCGCTTTGCTATAGGTTAAATAGATACCTGTATAATTATGACTTCCATCATCACTTACATTATTCAGCAAATCATGACCAAATTGGAATCCATATATATCGCTCTCTAAATTTAATCGATCTTTACCATCTTGTTTTATGTGTTTGCCTAAAATCCTACCCCAAGTTTCACTTAAAAACTCTTCACAAGTATTACAATTTGCTAAATCAAAATTGGTGTATTCTCCCCGACGTTCATGTAAAGAACCAATACTTAAAAATCCTTGTTCCTGATTGACTCTCGCCATAGCAACATATCCTGCTACCGGACTGGCAAAAATGGGTTTAGGTTTAATTGTCGGCGTCGGCGTCGGTGGCGTCGGTGGCGTCGGTGGCTCTGGCGTCGGTGGCTCTGGCGTCGGCGGTTCTGGCGTCGGCGGTTCTGGCGTCGGCGGTTCTGGCGTCGGCGGTGGTGGCGGCGGCGGCGGTGGCGGCGGTGGTGGTGGCGGCGGCGGTGGTGTCGTACCTGCTTGCATAGTCCAGAAATATTCGTCACCATCAGCTGTTTGACGTTTTGCTAGTTGAATTTCAGTCGCGCCGTTTGTGTGCGCTTCACCATGAAAATTAAGTTCATTTTTACTTTGTCCTACATAAATCACGGGAACAGTATTTATCACTGCGTCAATTTGGCTTATATTACCATCAATCACGTTTTCTGTGCCATTCGCATCTATCGGTATCACTTTAGTCCAACCAGATGCAGTACCTGTGATTTTTAACACATCAGATTGTGAATTCATCGCATAAGTATCGCTGGCATTATTCCACGATGTGTTCAATCTTATTTGAGCATCATTAGATCCGGTATAGTTACCATCGATAGTTAATATATCATTATATTTTTGATGAGAGGAATTATCTAAATTAATAATGCCTGAATTGCTATAAACATCAGCTTGTACGATAAAATCATTACCACCATCATCATTATAAGCTGCATTGATTGTTCCACCAGATTCAATTAGAATCGTATTTAATTTTGATACATTATCATTACCTTTTTTTTGCAAATTCCAACGAAAGTCATTAGCTAAATCTAACCAAACTCCTGGTTCTTTATTTATATCAAGAATTTGACCCTCCTTCTCTTTTACTTGCCCTTTGGAAATTAACCCAGTCATACTTCCTTTACCATAAGCATAAAAGCTGACAGAGGAAACTTCATAGTCATCATGTCCTTGTTCAACACCGTTAGCATCATACGTATTAGAAAAAAATTGATAATTAGGTGCAGTGTAATTACCGCTGACGTTGAGAATATAGCCGTCTTGATTAGCATGGAGATCGGTTTCATCACCCATAATTGTAAAATTAACATTTTGTTGACCTTGATCAACAAAAATTAAATCTTTGCGTGCAACAGAACCTTCAATTACGGGATCAGCACTTGTTCCTGTTGTGGTAAATATTGCATTATTTAAACTGATACTCATATTGTGTGATGCAGCTTGTTCAAATTGTCCACTTGAAGTCGCATCATCATGGGTACCAATTTCCAATGCATAACCATTGGTTTTAATGATCGTTTTACTATTATCAAAATTTGCTGTTAATGAAGAATTCCTAACCATTTTGATACCACTACCATTTAAAGCGTTAGTGGTATCAATAGTCAACTCCCCATGTGATTCTAAAATACCTGGCCCCTCACCTGTATTACGGGTTTTACCCAGTTTAATCCCCACACTATCCCAGTTTAACCTTGAGCTATCATTACCTTTATTAATGATGATAGTGTTTTTCTCTCCTTTCAAAATTACTTTTGGGGTTAACTGACCGTTTCGGCCTTTATTTTCTGCAACCCCATGATTGGTTGGATTGCCCGAAACATAAATACCGATTGAGCGATTTCCCGTTAATGTCATATCTAAATTATCATTGATAATAACTTGTCCTGCAGAACCATCGCCTGAATTATCATAGGCTCCTTGAATTGCTCGAATACCGTTATTTAAAATTGGCTGGGTTTTGCCCCCCTTTGCTGTTTGATTAATTTTCAAACTATCCACTGTGATGGTACTGTATTTACCATTATACGTATCTCTCTCACCGGCATTAACTGACGAACCAGCTAATAAACCATAAGAAGCAACCGTACCACTTGAATTGCCACCACGCGTATAGTTATCATTGATATTTAATTCCACATTTTTTGCAGTCAGATTAACATTGTGATAAGTGGCAAGACCTAGCATGTTACCGTTGTTATTCAATGTAAAATTTAAATTACCTGCATTAATTGATCCGCCCGACACGCCATAGGTATATTGATTAGCCAGACCAGTGTAATCACCGTTTACATTGGCGGTAAGCGTTGTATCACCGACATTGAGTTGTTCATGTAATCGGCTTCGAGTGAGAATATAAAAACTGGCATTACCCGATTGGTTAACGGTCGCTGCGTTAATATTATTACAGCTTGGGCTATTTTGACCGACCAAGTAAGAGCCATCGGCACTGGCGGTACAGTCTAAAGCAAACGAAGAAGCAGAGGTAACTAAAACACTTAATGTTATCATTGCTTTACTTGCTCGTCGTACTAATTCAGAACACACTATAGTAGTACCCGTGATAACATTAAATTTCGTTTGATAAATTTGGTTCATATTAATTTCCTTCAAATTAACGATAAAAAATAAGTACGACAACAAATTACTATCGAGAATGACAACGATTTAATTAAGAACCATCTGAAACTATAGAGAAAAAACAGATTTAAACTGCATATTAATGATTAGCACTGAACTTTTTTAACGACAGTTTCAGTTTTTGACTTGTGATAGCCAAAAAAGCAAAGATTATTTTTTAGGACTTTTTTTCCTAACGATTTGGTTAGTAACACTTCATGCAGTCCAAATGGGCAAAAAAAAGATAATATCCACAAGCGTGTAGATTCCATTGGCTGATTGCATTGAACAAAATTGATATAAGGTTTTTTTTTGTTTAAATAGAGTTGCTCTTGTTCTCGGTTGAGATAAGCCCAATTTAAATAACCTAGCGGTTGGTTGTTGTGAATAAATAGAGCAAAATTTTTAGACTGAATGATAGGTAACAAAACGGTTAAAGCGGAGTTTAATTCCGCTTTTTTGTATTCAGGGTTTCGATTCCATAACCAGATCATAGCCCCTAATACCTCAGCTTCATTCCATGAGGTGTCATGATATAAACTCGGTGCAATAATTCTAATCAAGTCTTGCTCAAGACTTTTCATATAGCTTTACCTTTGTTAACATTTACATACAATTGTATTACATAAAAGATAAAAATTCATCAATTTATTTTTTATAAAAAAATAATTAAGATTGATAATCAATTCAAGGCATTAATTAATTTTTAATCAGTTATGAGATGAAGAGTGAATTGAAATTTTTTTGTTAAAACAGTATGAATTATCTTAGAATTGTTTTTATATTTTATTCTTGTGTCTCTACTCCCCTTTATATTGTAAAATTTAATTTAAAAAAACTGAGTATTGACTCTTATTATAGTCAATTAAAACACTTTTTTTGACCAATCAAATAACATTAATGAAATAGCGTTAATGGAATCGATAAAAAAGCTTGTGGTAAAAATCAATGCATATAAAAAAAGGTGATGTTACTCACCTCTTTTTTATATTGAAATAACCGATATAAATTAGTTATTTGCATTTTGTTCTTGCGCTGATTGGATCGCCGTTAATGCAATGGTATAAACAATATCATCCACTAATGCACCACGAGACAAGTCATTAACTGGTTTACGCATACCTTGAAGCATAGGACCAATTGAAACAAGATCAGCAGAACGTTGTACGGCTTTATAAGTCGTGTTACCCGTATTAAGATCTGGGAAGATAAATACGGTTGCTTTACCTGCAACTTGAGAATTAGGTGCTTTCGATTTAGCCACATCAGGCATGACAGCAGCATCATACTGTAAAGGTCCGTCGATCATGAGATCTGGACGTTTTTCTTGAGCAATTCGGGTTGCTTCTTTCACTTTTTCAACATCAGCACCTTGACCTGAACTACCGGTTGAATAAGAGATCATTGCAACTCTTGGTTCAATACCAAAGGCAATAGCAGTATCAGCAGATTGAATCGCAATTTCAGCCAGTTCTTGCGCATTCGGATCTGGATTAATTGCACAGTCACCGTAAATGTATACTTGGTCAGGCATTAACATAAAGAATACTGAGGAAACTAAAGAACTACCCGGTGCCGTTTTAATTAATTGCAATGGTGGGCGAATTGTATTTGCCGTGGTATGCACTGCACCAGACACTAAACCGTCAACTTCGTTTGCTTCAAGCATCATGGTTCCAAGCACAACGTTATCAGCCAATTGTTCTCGCGCAATCACTTCGGTCATGCCTTTGTTTTTACGTAACTCAACTAAACGCGGTACATATTTTTCACGAATATTTTCAGGATCGACGATTTCAACGCCTTCACCCAATGTCACTCCCTGTGAAGCAGCAACTTTACGCACATCATCTGGATTACCAATTAACACACATTTTGCAATTCCACGCTCTGCACAAATAGCGGCTGCTTTAACTGTTCTTGGTTCATCACCTTCAGGTAATACCACCACTTTTTTCGCATTCCGTGCAAGTTCAGTTAATTGATAACGGAATGCAGGAGGAGATAAGCGACGAACAGAATTCACTACTTGGTTTAGCGACTTGATCCAATTGCTATCAATGTGGTCAGCAACAAAGTTTTGCGTGTTTTCCATGCGCTCTTTATCATCAACAGGAATTTCTAAATTAAACTGTTGTAAACAGATTGAAGTTTGGAATGTATTGGTTTTTACCGTAAATACCGGTAAACCTGTATCAAATGCAGGTTGGCATAATTTATAGATTTTTTCATCTATATCATAACCACCTGTTAATAATACCCCTCCAATTGCCACACCATTCATTGCGGCTAAACTGATTGCGACTAAAACATCAACACGGTCAGCTGATGTGACAAGTAATGCATTTGGTTGTAAATGATTAACAATATTTGGCACACTGCGAGAACAAAATGAGATGTGTTTTATACGACGGTTTTTGATCTCACCTTCATTAATGATTTTTGCATCAAAATGTTTGGCAATATCAATTGCACGACATGCACTTAAATCCATATTCCAAGGAATGCAGCCAAGTACCGGTAAAGGACTGTGCGCATTTAAATCGTCGATTGTGATTTTTTTATCATCAAATTTTGGTGTATGATAAATTTCTGCCACATCTGGACGTGCAAGGCTTTGTTCTTCAACGGGGGCATTCACTTTATTGACAATAACACCTACGATTTTTTCATTTTTAATACCGCCAAAATTAGAACGAGCAATTTCGATTCGTTCTTTTAATTGTTCTGGAGTATCTTTACCCATATTAACAACAAAAATAATCTCAGCACCTAATGTTTTAGCAATATTATTATTTAGTTCGTTAGCAAAAGGATAATCACTGGTAGGCACAATCCCTTCAACTAAAACAACATCTGCACCTTTGGTATTTTCAGCATAAAGCGCGACAATTTCTTCCATTAACACATCTTGTTGATTTAAACCTAATAGATTTTCAACATGGCTCATTTTTAGTGGTTTTAAAGCTGGTATAGATGTGTTGCTGCTTACTAAAGTGGTGGTGTTATCGGGCGCATCCCCACCTGCTCTTGGTTGAGCAACAGGTTTGAATACATTTAAGTTAATTCCTTGACGCTCCATTGCTCGAATAACACCAAGACTCACACCTGTTAACCCGACGTTGGTTCCGGTTGGGATTAGCATAATAGTACGAGACATAATCAATTTCCTCTTAATTCTTTATTAAATATAAAAACAAACCGCCATAAAGGCGGTTTTATTTGTCTTTTAAGCAGTTAGACGCGCAGCATCTTGAGCAATGACGAGTTCTTCATTTGTAGGAATAACCATTGCAATTGCTGAACCATCTTTAGTGATTGTGCCGCCTTTACCAAAACGAGCAGCTAAATTGCGTTCTTGGTCAAGTTCAAATCCTAAAATTGATAATTTTTGAAGCGCCATACGACGAACTTCTTCTGCATTTTCACCGATACCACCCGTAAAGATAATCGCATCTAAACGACCATCTAATAACATTGCATATCCACCAATGTATTTGACTAAACGATGAACAAATACATCTAGGGCATTTTTCGCATTTTCATCAGTGTCATAGTGATCTGTCACATAACGGCAATCGCTACTTACACCAGTTAAACCTAATAAACCTGATTTTTTATTTAACAAGTTATTGATATCAGCAACAGACATTTTTAAGTTGTCATGTAAGAAGAACATAATTGCAGGGTCGATATCGCCACTGCGAGTTCCCATGACTAAACCTTCTAATGGAGTTAGACCCATTGAGGTTTCAACACATTTACCATTTTTAACTGCTGTGATTGACGCACCGTTACCTAAGTGACAAGTGATCACATTGGTTTGATCAACTGGTTTATTTAATAATTTTGCCGCTTCACGGCTAACATAGTAATGACTTGTACCATGAGCACCGTAACGGCGAACACCATATTTGGTGTATAATTCGTTAGGAATTGCATATAAATATGCTTCTTTTGGCATGGTTGTATGGAATGCCGTATCAAACACAGCCACATTTTTATTTTTCAAATGAGGAAATGCTGCAAATGCTTCACGAATACCGATTAAATGCGCTGGATTATGTAATGGTGCAAATGCTGATGCTTCTTCAATTCCTTTTAGAACAGAATCATCAATTACAACTGATTGCGTGTATTTTTCGCCACCGTGAACGATTCGATGCCCAATAGATTTAATACTATCTAATAATTCTGGTTTTTGTGGGAAGATGCTATTAACAATAAATTTAATTGCTTCGCTATGTGCAGCTCCTGCGCCTAAAGATGCTTCGTTTTTACTTCCATCAAGTTTCCACTTAATGCGTGCATCAGGAAGATTAAAACATTCAGCTAACCCAGATAAAAATTCATCGCCATTTTCAGGATTGATAATAGCAAATTTTAAAGATGAGCTTCCGCAATTTAGAACAAGAACATTGTTACTTGACGACATAGTAATTCCTATAAATTGAATAAAAAGATATATACCAATCAAAATTGGTAACTCTACACATGATTTAATAATCGATGTGAATATACAAGGTGACTTCTGATATTCTGCATTTTAAGATAAAATAAAGAAAGCCCCTAATTGGATGGCACTATTTTAAGACAATAATAGGTGAATGTCGAGGAATCACAAATTTATGAATTTAGTTAAGGCATTTAAGACTGGTCAACGATATATGGAACTTTGTCCAAAAGATAAAGCACTTTCGTATTCATTTCCCGAATTAAAAATCATAAACCACATAAAAACCGCGAAGAAGTATTTACCCCCAATAATTATTGCGTTAGCTGTTTGGCAATATTATATGCCAGCACAATTAGCGGTGACGATTATCGCAATCTTGTTTGCGTTAAGTTTACCTGTTCAGGGTATCTATTGGTTAGGCAAGCGTTCACAATCTCCGTTACCACTCAATTTAGTCGATTGCTATAATCATATTCAATCAAAACTAATTGAAAAAAAAATTTTGGTAGAAAATAAAGAAACGAACGAAAAATTAACCTTCGAATCATTTATGAAACTGATAACTTTATCAAAAAAGCATTTTGGCAATTACTTTGCTCAAGATGATAGTTCAGAAACTCATTATTAAGATCAAAATAAATGCAGAAACGGCTGGCATCACTAAAAAAACAAATTGATATACTTGAACAACAAGTCAATATATCTGAACAACAAAATTATCAAGAACACTATTTTGATGAACACTTATTTAATACCACCAAAATCAATACGGATAACGCTTTTTATTTAGAAAAAATCAAACAAACTTTTCAAGCTTTAGTCAATAATGCGATGAATCAAAAAGATGAACAAATTGTCTATTTGTCTGAAATGTTAGTTAATCAAATCACCGCCCTCACCCGTGAATTAGCGACGCATCAACTTCGTAAAAAAGAAGAATCTAAACTTTCAATACAAGAAACACTCTCTGAAAAACATTGTCGCCATTTAGATTATTTGCGTCGATTGCAAGAAATGAAATATGAGTTATTACTTTCTGCTGAGTCAATCGATCCAATCAAGATTGCAACACTGGATAATCGTATTCAACGGTGTGAACAAGCGATCAAAAACATTGAACAGGAATTAGATACGGAAAGCGGTGTTTATTAAAAAAATGCCAATGCACACGGAATGAATATTGTTGACTTCGATGAACATTTAAATAATCGCTAAATCAGCGTCTAGATTTATTGCATTACTCCTTAGATCAAAGATATAGCTAAAATGCATAATGTTATAATGAATAATTAGTATCATCTTTTTGAGTTCTATTTATAATATTAGCTATGATTAGCGATAATGTTCCAATGCTATCCCTTTCTAATATTTTAATAAGGATTTATTCATGGGTAAGATATTTGATGATAATTCTCAAACTATTGGTTATACACCTCTTGTTCGTTTAAAGCATTTTGGTCATGGTAATATTTTAGCTAAAGTGGAGTCACGCAATCCCAGTTTTAGTGTTAAATGTCGTATAGCTTCAAATATGATTTGGGATGCGGAGAAGCGTGGTTTATTAACGCCGGATGTTGAATTGATTGAACCCACCAGCGGTAACACAGGTATCGCATTAGCAGCCGTTGCCGCAGCGCGTGGTTATAAATTAACGTTAACCATGCCTGAAAGCATGAGCATTGAGCGACGAAAATTGTTGAAAGCATTAGGTGCAAATTTAGTTCTAACAGAAGCGTCAAAAGGAATGAAAGGCGCCATTGAAAAGGCTGAGGAAATGGTAGCAAGTAATCCCAAACGTAATATTATGCTACAACAATTTAGCAATCCAGCCAATCCCGAAATTCATGAAAAAACAACCGGGCCTGAAATTTGGCTTGATACTGATGGAAAGATAGATATTTTTGTCGCAGGGGTAGGAACAGGCGGAACATTCACAGGCGTAACACGTTACATTAAAAATACCCAAGGTCGAAATATTACGGCGGTTGCGGTCGAACCAAGCCAGTCACCTGTAATCACTCAAGCTCTTGCTGGCGAACCGCTTAAACCAGGGCCACATAAAATTCAAGGTATTGGAGCGGGTTTTATTCCGGCTAATCTGGATTTGAGTTTAATTGATTTAGTGGAAAAAGTATCGAATGAAGAAGCGATCGAAACTGCGCGCATTTTAATGGAAAAGGAAGGAATTTTGGCGGGAATCTCTTCAGGAGCAGCAGTTTTTGCCGCTGATAGATTGGCTAACTTACCGGAGAATAGCAATAAAACCATTGTGGTAATATTACCTTCATCGGGTGAACGTTATTTAAGTACTGACTTATTTAGCGGGATTTTTACCGAAAAAGAATTAGGATGACTTAAAATAAAAGATACCGTCAATTGACGGTATTTAATCCACTTAATTTAGAGTTCTATTAATAATTTAAACTGATTAAAATCGTTATTCGTGAATAATGCCAAAATGCCGATAAGCATGCGGTGTTGCAATTCTGCCCCTTGGTGTTCTTTGAATATAACCTTGTTGAATTAAAAAAGGCTCAAGCACATCTTCAATCGTTTCTCGCTCTTCGCCAATTGCAGCAGCAATATTATCTAAACCAACCGGACCACCCATAAATTTTTCAATAATAGCTAGCAGTAATTTACGATCCATATAATCAAAGCCTTCATTATCGACATCGAGCATATCGAGTGCTTGGGTTGCTATTTTCTCATCGATGATACCTTTTGATTTTACATCAGCATAATCTCTGACCCGACGTAATAAACGGTTAGCTATTCGAGGGGTACCTCGTGAACGTTTAGCAATTAAATGAGCCCCTTCACAGGATAAATCCATACCCAAAAATTTGGCACTTCGACTAACGATATATTCCAGATCTTCGACACGATAAAATTCAAGGCGTTGTACGATTCCAAAGCGATCACGTAATGGCGATGTTAACGAACCAGCTCTTGTTGTCGCACCAATAAGGGTAAAAGGCGGAAGATCAATTTTTATTGAACGTGCAGCAGGGCCTTCACCAATCATAATGTCTAGTTGATAATCTTCCATTGCCGGATATAAGATTTCTTCAACGACTGGCGATAATCGATGAATTTCATCGATAAAAAGGACATCATTAGGCTCTAAATTAGTTAACATGGCAGCAAGATCACCCGCTTTTTCTAAAACTGGGCCAGAGGTAGTGCGCAAATTAACACTCATCTCATTAGCAACAATATTTGCTAAGGTCGTTTTACCCAGCCCGGGAGGGCCAAAGATAAGAACATGATCGAGAGCATCACTACGCTGTTTTGCAGCTTGAATAAAAATTTTCATTTGCTCACGCACATGAGGTTGCCCGATATATTCATCCAGATACTTTGGACGAATTGCACGATCTAGAGACTCTTCTTCTTTTTGAGCTTGTGGAGCTATTAAACGATCCGCTTCAATCATAATGCTTACCTTTTTATAACGCTGATTTTAATGCTTCACGTATAAGCGTTTCACAATCCATTTCAGGCTTGATAACTTTACTGATTATACGGCTGGCCTCTTGTGGCTTATAGCCTAAAGCAATAAGGGCGGAAACAGCTTCACTTTCAATTTGATTTGAGGATTTTTTGATATTGCCAGTTTCAACAATGGTCATTGAGTCAGATAATTCTTCACCAAAGCGTTTAACACGATCTTTCATTTCCACAATTAATCGTTCTGCCGTTTTAGTCCCCACGCCCGGTAATTTAACCAGCGTTTTGATTTCACCTTGTTCAACCGCCACGATAAATTGTTGAGCCGACATTCCTGATAATATTGCCAATGCTAATTTTGGTCCAACGCCATTCACTTTGATCAATTCACGAAACAATTCGCGTTCTTGTTCATGATTAAATCCATATAATAATTGGGCATCTTCACGAACAATCAGATGTGTTAAAACGATAACTTCTTGACCATTGTTGGGTAATTCATAAAAACAGGTCATGGGCATAAAAACATTGTAACCGACACCGCCCACATCAATAAGCACTTTGGGTGGCTGTTTTTCTATAATGATTCCGCGTAAACGACCTATCACAATTAATCCTTAATATTGAGTGTTATCAGATTTATCAATGACATGTAACAATGAAAAAAGAATAATTACCCAATCAAATACAGTATTAATGAGTAAAGTGTATGTTGTCATTGATATCGAGTGTATAAACTATTGTTGTTTAGTTTACCTGATGAAATTGAAATAATAAAGAAAAACTGTATAAATAGACAGGCAATAAAAGGAAAAATTTTGCCGACCAATTCGGCAAAATAGTGAGTAGAAACAGCTGATAATTTGCTTAAATTAAAAAGGCATTTTGAAACCTGGTGGTAATTGCATTCCACCTGTAACTTGAGCCATACGCTCTTTTTGAGCTTCATCTAATCGGCGAGTTGCATCATTAAAAGCTGCTGCAATAAGATCTTCTAACATCTCTTTGTCATCTTCATTCAATAATGACGGATCTAACTCAACTCGTTTACAGTTATGAGCGCCATTAATGCTGACTTTAACAATACCTGCACCCGACTCTCCTGTTACTTCTAATTTGGCGATTTCTTCTTGCGCTTGCTGCATTTTTGCTTGCATTTGCTGGGCTTGTTTCATTAAATTACCCAAACCGCCTTTTCCACCTGAAAACATAATTATTCCTCGTTAAATATATTTAGTCCATAATTATACAGGACGAATACTTGTTTCATCAATCTTGGCTTCAAAATATTGGCAGATCATTGCCACTTTTGGATCTTGATTAATTGTCACTTTAGCTTGCGCAAGTTTTTGTTGATAAAGATCTTCACGCATTTCCAAAGGTGTTTTTATCGTTTGATTATCATCAATAATAACGTTAATTTTTAACGGCTTTTGTCGATAATTCGACATCGCTTTTTCTAATTTTGAAATATTTGCTGATGCATTAATGAGATGTTTTACCGCTGATCGCAAATGTAAAACGATATTTTCATCATCTATTTGTTCAATAGAGCAATTTATCGCAATTTGCTTAATTAAAGGCGCAATATCGAGTTGCTCAATTTCGGCACACCATGCGTCTTTTTGCACCATTTCATCAATTAATTTTTTCATCATTTCGGGTGTTTTATCACCATTTAATGATTCGCGAAAACTTTTCGTATCAATGATTAATTCATCTTTGGTTTCAATCAGCCCACACGCCTGCCATTGATAATTTTCTGCGGTAATTTGCTCTTCATCCTTATCGGGCTTATTTAAGTTATTTTCATTTGACTCTACGTGTGAACGTTTGTCTGTGCCATGCGCTAATGATGCATTGATACTCGCCTGAATTGGTTGATTTTTTTCAACCAGTTCAGACTTTTTTTTATTTTGTTCCTCTTGTATTAATTGCATCCGCATTTCTAAAATACTTTTCGTCATTGAAGAGACATCGTCTGGGATCGGCATATCGTGTTTAGCCGGTTGTTGCTGATTATTTTGAGAGTGTTTTATATCAGATTGTGCGTTACTCTCAATACGTGATGTCTTTTCTAACTCATCTTGTTGAAAATTGTGCTCTGATTGTGGTGTGCCAGATGCTGATTTTTGATGAATATCAGTCACGGGCGGTACATTACTCATCGAGTCAGATGTGGCGTTTGATATGTCACTCTTACTAGCTGATGCTTGAATAGGTAAAGGCTTTGATGGCTGCGGTGCCTGAACCGTTGGCTTTGTATTTGACACTAACTTATTGTTATCATTAGTTTTGGGTTGAAATGCTAATGCTCTTAGAAAGCTCATTTCAACACCTATTTTTTTATCGGGTGAATAGGCTAATTCTTTTCGCCCCATTAATAATATTTGATAAAATAACTGAATATCATTTGGCGCAATGTATTGTGCTAAAAAGCGTATTCGTTCTTCATTATCGGTATAATCACCCAATGCTGTTGGTACAATTTGTAATAAAGCGATTTGATGCAAAAGCGTAATGGTTTCAGCCAATAAGTTATCCCAATCCACGCCTTGTGTTGCAGCTGCTTCAATCTGTTGCATCAAAGCATTGCCATCATTTTGATAAAGTGCCTCAACCAATAAAAAAGGAATTGTTTTATCCAGTGACCCTAACATAACACTGACTGATTGCGCATCAACAACGCCATTACCTAAGGCAATAGCCTGATCGGTTAAACTTAAGGCATCTCGCATACTACCATTAGCCGCTTTGGCTAATAACTGAATCGCCTTCGGTTCAGATTCAATTTTTTCAAGTTGTAAAATGTGAGAAAGCTGTTCCGATATAAGCGAAGTATCTAGCACATTTAAATGTAAATGTAGACAGCGTGATAATATGGTAATCGGTAACTTTTGCGGATCGGTTGTTGCCAACAAAAATTTGACATGTTCTGGTGGTTCTTCTAATGTTTTTAGCAAGGCATTAAAACTGCTGCGAGATAACATGTGCACTTCGTCAATTAAATAGACTTTAAAGCGCCCTTTAGTTGGCAAGTATTGAATGTTATCTAATATTTCACGTGTATCTTCAACTTTAGTTCGTGAAGCGGCATCAATTTCTAAAAGATCGACAAATCTGCCTTGCTCAATATCACGACAATTATCACATACCCCACAAGGCGTGGCAGTAATCCCACTTTCGCAGTTTAAGCCTTTAGCAAGTAAGCGAGCAATGGAGGTTTTGCCAACACCACGCGTGCCTGAAAATAGATAAGCATGATGAACTCGACCTAGCGAAAGTGCATTTGATAGAATCTTGAGGACATGCTGTTGCCCTACGACTTCAGTAAATGATTTTGGTCGCCATTTGCGTGCCAGAACTTGATAACTCATATTCACCATTGCGTATAACTAATCAATTTGGCATCAATAATATCATAAAGCGTAAAATTAGTCTTTAAGATGACAGTAAACAATTTACAATACTTTATTGAATGAAAATCCAGTCAATTTTTATTATTGACGTTTATTTTAATGGAATGCTTTTAATAGATAGATTCTTAATAAGAAATGAATGATAAGAATAAATTGAGTTTGTTGTAGTTAGTTATTCAGAAATATGGGCGTGTTTACTAATACAGATTCATTGTAGTTGAAAATTTGAATCCAGAGTAGATAAATCTCAACCATTATTTCGATTCCATAATGGTTGGATTATTCATATTTATTATTGATTCAAATATGACCAAGCATATTGTGCGTAAAATTCTGCGCCCATAATCATGCCGTCTTCATCAACATTAAAACAACCATGGTGATGTGGCCACTGTGTATCTTTTTCAGGATTACCCGAACCCACTAATGCAAATGCACCAGGAATGTTTTCAGTATAAAAACTAAAGTCTTCGCCGCCAGTTGTTGGTGGCTCGAAATAAAGGGCTTGTTCACCAAACGATTCAACAATGACTTTTTGTGCTAATAGCGCAGATTGTTCATCATTAATGACGGGTAAGGTGCCATAAATGTATTCTACTTCAGCCGTTGCACGATACATTGCAGCAACTTGATTGGCATAACGGCGAATAGCATCTTCAATTTTATTTCGCACTTCAACACTAAAACAGCGAACTGTACCTTCTAAAACCGCATTTTCCGCAATAACATTGAAACGAGTGCCGACATCCATTTTTCCTATGGTGACCACCGCCGGGGTAAGCGGAGACACTTCACGTGAGACAATCGATTGTATGTTCATCACAAATGAAGATGCCACCATGACAGCATCAACCGTGTCGTGAGGCATCGAGCCATGCCCGCCCTTTCCTTTGAATCGGACAGTGAGCAAATCGGCAGAAGCAAAACTTGAACCTACCACACAGGATACTTTTCCGACAGGTGTTTGTGACCAGATATGCATACCAAAGGCTGTATCCACATCATCTAATACACCTTGTTTTATCATGCCTTTTGCACCTTGTGCGATCTCTTCAGCAGGCTGAAAAACTAATCTTACATTACCTTTTAGTTGATCACGTATTGCATAAAGCGCTTTTGCCGCAGTCAGTAGCATGGCTGCATGCGTGTCATGTCCACAAGCATGCATCTTACCGTTTATGGTTGATTTGTAATCAATATTGTCGTTTAACTCTTGCACCGGTAACGCATCGATATCAGCTCTCAATAAAATTCTTTTACCTGGTTTTCCGCCTTGGATATCGGCAATAATACCGGTTGGCTCAGTACGACGATAAGGGATGCCAATTTTATCAAGCTGCTCTGCAATTTTATCTGTCGTTCTGAACTCTTCCCACGGTAATTCTGGGTGACGATGCAAATCACGGCGAAAAGCGACCATTTCTTTTATATTTTGTTGTACTATCTTTTTAATATCTTGATTTATCATTTTACTACCTTTGTTCTTGTTATTTAGTCCATCAAAATTAATGCGTTTGATATTGAAAACATATTAAGAAGATAGTTAGAAAAACTGTTCTTAAATCTTGTTATCCGATTAGTTGTCATCAAACTTGTAGACATTTATCATTTACTGTATTGCAGGGGCGACTATCATATTGACCATAAAGCCTGCTAAAACAACCGACACTATAGTGACTGAAATAAATCCACCAATCAACATAGGCGGTAACATATGACGAGTAAGTACCTCTTTTTCTTTTTCATTTTTGGTCAAATTATTAATCACTTCATTGGTAATAATATAATCAGCAGGAAACCCATAGAGTGCTGTTAGTGCTATCGAAAACGCCATTTCTCGACTAACGTTTAGCATTTTTCCGGCAATAAGCGAGAAGATAAACATACCAAGTACAGCTGCTAATATAAAGACAACCAAAGGCGTAATTAATCTTACTAGCATGTCAGGTGTAGCTTGACTTAATGTGTCAAAAATAAACAGCATAAGTCCCATGACAGCTAAACCAAAACCACCCGCCTTTTTTAAAGGATGACGTTCAAGAAAACCACACGATGCGGCAATTACACCGAATAATAGACAAAGTACAAATGGACTTATACTAATAATAGGATCCAAGACTTTCGCCACGTAATAAGCAAAAAAGCCAATAATCGCAATTCGTAAAAAAATAAAATAGGTTGTGTTATACCGTGCTGAAAACATCGCAAACATTTTTGGCATTGGATGTTCATCATTAGATTCGGTTTCTTGTTTATTCGATGTAGACTTAGGATCATTTAAAGCATTCCATGTACCGTCATGATACTGTTTAAGCACTCTGCGCCCTTCACGTTTAAGCATGATTGAAGTGAGAGGATAACCAATAAAACCTTGCATGACATAAATAATAATGGCAAACACAGCAAGATCTTGTAAACCGGCTTTCGTTGCACCGCCAGCCATTATAATAGCTGAAACAATCCCCCCAACTAAAGGTGGAATCGCAACAATAACTGTATTGTAGTCAAAAAATAAGTATCCAACGATCACAACCACAATGATGATTCCAATAATGCCTGACAGTGAAATAACGATAGTTTTCCATTGGCGCAGTAACTCTCTAACTGAAAGCAAAGTTCCCATGTTAACGACTAACAGATACATAAACATGACAGCAACAACTTTAGGTATTCCTGCTCGAGCGACAATATCTTTTGGGAAAAAAGTGAAGTAACCTGCTAAGAAAAG
The DNA here is from genome assembly GCF_026536675.1 of Gilliamella sp. B2717. Taxonomy (NCBI): domain Bacteria; kingdom Pseudomonadati; phylum Pseudomonadota; class Gammaproteobacteria; order Orbales; family Orbaceae; genus Gilliamella; species Gilliamella sp. B2717. The sequence goes on from NZ_JAFNNQ010000030.1 coordinate 44,523, forward strand.
CACGGCACAAACAAAAACTGACGGCACCCATGCTTTGGTTCGTGTAGATACGATATCGCCTAAAAAAAGAATTAGTAGCAATAATACTAATGCAAGCATTTGAGACATATCATTCATTGTTGACATAAAAAGCTCCATTTTATTGGTTGTTAATTATTTAACTTTTCCTGTTGGATCATACAAATAATTATTATGCTAAGTTTATTTTTAAATAGTTTTAATATTATATATTGTTAATCATGTATTCTTTAATTTTATCAAGAAAAAGATTGCCATATTTTTCTAATTTAATTTTACCAACACCAGTAATATTGAGTAATTGTTGTTTGCTTTCAGGCATCGTTTGTACCATTTCGAGTAAGGTTGCATCACTAAAAATAATATAGGGTGGAACATCTTCACTATCGGCAATGTCTTTACGTAATTTTTTAAGATAACCAAATAAAATACGCTCTTCATAAGATAAGATAGTGGTTAAATTTATTGCTCTTGCATAACGATTTAAACGACTTTTCTTCACAATTTCAAGTCGTGGTTTAGCCAAGGATAATGCAATTTCACCTTTCAATATTTGGCGTGCACGCTCTGTTAATTGTAGGGTATTATACGCAGCAATATTTTGTATTAGATAGCCATGATAAATTAATTGCCTTATCACATGAAGCCAATAATCAATGGAGTGTTCTTTTCCAATACCATAAACAGATAAACGATCATGTCCGTTTTCTTTTATCTTCGATCGGTTTGATCCTCGTAAAACCTCTGCAATATATTGCGCACCATAGCGCTGCTCAACACGATATATACAAGATAATACTTTTTGCGCATCAACTAAACCATCATAATGTTCAGGAGGATAAAGGCATATATCGCAGTTATTACAAGGTTCGTGTCGTTGTTCACCAAAATAGTTGAGTAAAACGATACGACGGCAAGTTAAACTTTGGGCAAATGATTGCATTGCATCGATTTTATGGAATTCAACATCTTTGTGTTGTCCTTCCATTTTTTCACTAATCTGTTGTCGGTACCAGCTCAGATCATTGGCATTAAACAGTAGCATAACTTCAGCCGGCACACCGTCACGCCCTGCTCGCCCGGTCTCTTGATAGTAAGCCTCGATACTGCGTGGACAATCGGCATGAACAACAAAACGAACATTTGGTTTATTGATGCCCATCCCAAAAGCAACGGTTGCAACAATGATTTGTATATCATCTTTTAAAAAAGCTTCTTGTGCTTGTTGGCGTTGTTGATTAGTCAGTCCAGCATGATAAGCTGCAACGGAAAATCCCCGTGCAGCAAGTCTGGTAGTCATATCTTCTACTTTTGAACGACTAGCGCAATAAATAATGCCGCTATTCCCTTTTTGGGTTTCAATAAATGAGACAATTTGGTCGGTTAAATTATATTTTTCGACAACAGTATAACGGATATTTGGACGATCAAAGCTACGAACGACAACTAAGGGATCCACTAAATTTAACTGGGTAATAATATCCGCTTGAGTCATTTTATCGGCAGTAGCCGTTAAAGCAACAATCGGCACACCAGGAAAACGTGCTGAAAGTTGTCCCAATTGCCGATAATCAGGTCTAAAATCATGCCCCCATTGTGAAATACAATGTGCTTCATCAATTGCGATTAAAGACGGTGGATTTTGTTCGATTAAACTTTGAAAATACGCTAATGCCAATCTTTCTGGTGAGATATATAAAAGCTTAATAGAATGATTAAGGTATTTTTCAATGACATTTTGCTGTTCGGATGACGATTGAGAACCATTTAGATAAGCAGCAGGAATACCATTTGCGGCTAATTGATCTACCTGATCTTTCATCAATGAAATTAAGGGTGAAATCACGATTGCCGTTTTGGGTAGGATTACAGCGGGGATTTGGTAACATAACGACTTTCCGCCACCAGTAGGAATAATAATTAAAGTGTCACGCCCATCGATAATCGATTCGATAATTTCTTTTTGTTGATTTCGGAAAGATTTATAACCAAAAACATTATGCAAAACTGTATCAATCTGATCTTTTATCGACATGCTAACCTAAAAATAAATCACTGCTGTTAATTTATCGAGTATAGCTAAATTTAAAGCAACAAACCACCTTGAACTGATATTTGTTTTCAATTTAGATTTGTTATAGTTTTAAAACTAACAAATTTTGTGTTTTTTATAGTCAAAAATGTTCAACAGCTGAAAAAACAACCAAAAAATAATTTTTTTACTTGCTTGTAATCAATTTGAAAGCTAATATTTGCGTGTTTCAAATTTACGCCCGTAGCTCAGTTGGTTAGAGCATCACCTTGACATGGTGGGGGTCAGTGGTTCGAGTCCACCCGGGCGTACCATCATAATTTTAATGAATGCGTATCAAAACAATAAGTTCCAATATCCTTAACTAATCGTTTTTTCGAATTTCCACATCACAAAGTTTTTATTTAACTAAAATTATTCAAAATAAAATATAGATATAAAGTTTTAAATTCAAAAAATTAAAAAAATATCAACTGTTAAATATTGTAGTATAAATTAATTATTGAATTCACATTGAGTATCTAAATTTAATATCTCAATTTGCTAGCTAATTCAATGTATTTAGCGCAGAATATTCCATTTAAAGAATGGTATGCTATGCTTTTTCTATCTAAATTATTTCAATCTTCAAATTCAAAATTAGTTAATAACTGGCTTGATAACTATCTAGATATTCTATTAAAACGTAATTTAAAACCTAAAACTATCGAAATAAAAAAATATTTAATCAAAGTTATCAGACAAAACATTGGAAAAAGACCTTTAGCAAAAATCACACCTCAAGATATTGCTCAACTCATTAAGATTTATACTGATCAAGATAAAGCACCATCAGCGAAATGTATGTATCATTTACTCAAAGATATATTTAGAGAAGCTTATGCTCAAGGCTGGAATGATAAAAATCCAACTGATCCAATAAAATGCCCAAAAGTTACAGTAAAACGATCTCGAATGACATTAAATGAGTTTAAAAAAATATTAAATGAAGCTGACAAAACGGGAAATAAAACGTTACATGATGCAATGATGTTAGCCATAGTAACGGGTCAACGTCGTTCCGATATCGCAACTATGAAAAAATCTAACATTAAACGTAATTACTTATTAATTGAACAATATAAAACTGGAGCGAAAATAGCATTACCAGTTAAATTGAAATGTAAAAAACTGAATATTAGTTTAAAAGATATCATTGATTCAACCAAAAATAATTATTTGCTAAGCAATAATAATAAACAAATAAAGTTAGAAGCAATAACAAGACAATTTGCACGTTTACGTGATAAAGTTTTTAAAAAAAATTATTGGACAGGTACACCTACCACATTTCATGAAATAAGATCATTAGCAGAACGTTTATATCGAGAACAACGACTCGATACAATGACTTTATTAGGACACAAATCCCAACAAATGACAGATAGATATAATGACAATAGAGGTAGGGAATATAAAAAACTAAGGATTAATAAAGCATCCTATTTATGAGGTAGGTGAACATGTTGATTTTAAA
>NZ_JAFNNQ010000030.1:48161-49717 GCF_026536675.1 Gilliamella sp. B2717
CGATTTAATTTGTAGCAACGATTACACCGGATCATTCAATAAAAATGGTTATATAAAACTACCCAGCGGATTAGTGATTCAATGGGGGGAATCAAGATATTCTCAAACTGCTGGGGTGAATGGCTATATACAATCGTTTCATACAGCGTTTCCGCATACGTGTTTTCTGGTTATGACAAGCGATAGGTATTACGGCGCAAATTCAACATCGGCACACCCAATTTCAGCATCACAATTTAGATGTTGGGGAAGATGTGGGCCTGGCGAATATGCTGACACCGATTTATTTTACATAGCATTAGGATTTTGAGTATGAAACATTTTTATAATTTTAAAACACAATCATTTTATATAGATGAAATCAATATTGATATACCACCAGATTCAATTGAAATCACAAAAGATCAACACATTGATTTATTTAACGCAATCAATGCGGGGTGTGTTATATTTAATGATTTAACGTATTCAGAGTCCCCACTGTCAGGTTTTCACAAATGGAACGGTGGACAATAGGTACTGGATATGGCTGCGGAAACTGATTTTAAAATCAGGAAAAACATAGCTCTCAGAGATAAATTAATAACTGACGCGAGTACGAAAAAAACATTATTACAATGCGCTATAAAACACAACGTAGCAACAGATAATGAAAAACGACTATTAGAGCGTTTAGAGTTATTTTCCATTGACGTTCCTCGTATTGACACGGCACATGTTAACGCTGTGTTTCCTGAAATACCCGAGTGATTACTCGGTTTCTTGGGACCAGTTAATATCTGATTGATTAATATCAATACGGGTCAATAAAATCATGTATGTTTTTACATTTCTGCCTCGTTTGATTCTAGCATATCTTAATCGATAATGTCTTGCAGGATTGTTATTTGTGTCCACATTATTAATTAATTGTTGTTGTTTTTATTTGTTGGTTTTTATTTTATCTATATTGCTGAGACTATCACTAATATTCTTTAGTTTTGATTGTCCGTTTGCATCAGCAACTATTTTTTTATTGTCGGGTATGTCCGACGTAAAAAACCAATGATTATTGTCTAATTCTATTACATCATAATTGATATCATATATACTGGGCATTACCTCTGCCGTTGTTATTTTATTGAAATATCTCATATTAATATCCCTCGGCTGAGTATGAACATGCAAATTCACTCATCGCAACCATTCCCGATGCACCGAACATTCCCGCTGTTAGCCCTATTTCATGCAAACTATTGATTTCATAATTTATGATTTCAACTGCAGGTGTAGATGTTTCAATTGAGACATTGACAGATATAACTGTCTGGGTAAACGGTATTGGGAATGGAACTTTTACACAACCTAACGGGTTTGGTGAATGAAGCGGGTTGGAGACAGGCCATTTGTTGCCAACTCGTTTAAAGCCATCACTGTATATTTCATACCAGCCGTTTATGTTTGAACCTTTAGCAATTATAAAACGGCTAATCTGCTGGCCGTTTATTGCTATTTTTTTAAAATCAACATGTTCACCTACCTCATAAATAGGATGCTTTATTAATCCTTAGTTTTTT
>NZ_JAFNNQ010000030.1:49786-60913 GCF_026536675.1 Gilliamella sp. B2717
CACTACCATTCATTATTTTTTGTGCGGGTAAAGCATTAAAATAATCTGCCTGTAATCTTTGCCACTTAGAGGTGTCGCTCGACGGTTGTGCATTGTCATTTTTAACTATGGCTATGTATAAAGCACCATTATATTTTATAATAGCATTTTCTGGATAAGTAACTAACTCACTCCATTCTGGCACACCTTGTTGTAACAGATATAGTATATTTTTATCAATTCGATTAAATGCGCCATTCATCCATTCCATTGGTGGTTTCGAAGCAGTTTGATCGATGGTGATTCCCCAGCCTCGACTTACATCAGGAAAATCCGTAACTTCCCCTTTTTTTGCTGAATCTGCAAAGATTAAATAATCTGGTTTTTTTTGTATAATCATTGAATAGTTCCTATTTCTTGAAGTCGAACAAATTTGCCTAAATTAAAACCGAATGAGGCATTGTCATGCGAAAATCCAAACGGTTCGTTATTAATTAGAACAATATATTGATACATAACACCAACAGGTCGGGCTAAAATATCCATTTTACTAATTGCATATAAAGTAAGTGAATTGAGTTGATCACTGTTAACTAATACATTCATTGTCATATTTTGGGAATCAATAATATTTCCATGTTTGCCAATCACGAATTTAATTGATTTTACAATGTTTGATATTTCACCACTTTGATAATTTTTAGTAATTTTTGCCTTAATAAAGAAACGATAATCGCTATCATTTAATACAACAGATGCCGTTAAAGCGTCGCCATGTCGATAAAATTCACCAATATCAAATGATAATGCTGTGTTATCTTCTAACCATCCAAAATATTCTTTGGTGATAGCAGAAGGTAACACGCGCGAGACGCCAACATGACGACCAATCAAATCAAGTGCATAACCTGTCGCGTCGTTGATGCTGAGAACATCAGCAATTTGAATGACATTGTTAAACGTGTTACCTGTCTCTTTATTGATAGCTTTGATAGTACCTAATGCCTTGGGTTTTGTACGATATTGCCAAATGAGGAATTTTTCTCTATTCATCTATTAGCACCTCAATATGCGTTATCTGTGCATACTCTCGATAATCGATATTGACAATGTTGGCACTGTTTACAGCGAGTTCTTTAATATAAAATCCGTCAACTAAGTTAATGCTTGAAATAATACGGGATGCATACACATTTTCACCAATTTCAAAATCAAGACTTTTTAAATTAGCTTTAATCTGTTCTGAATTGATATCATTAAAAGATTTGTAACGACCAATTGTCATTGAGACATTGATAGCGACTTTTCTTGGTCTATCAAAGTAAACTTTTCGAGGTATTTCATCTAATAAATACATCGTCTCAATTTTCCCAAATAGTCCACAACCGCCAATTTTCTTTTTAGTGATCACCTCTGCTATTTTTTCATCATCGCCACCAAGGATCACAGCATTAAATGAATGAGCAGGCACACCCTTTTCATCCGTTTTATTCGTATAGTTTTCATATACTACGCATTTAGTCACACCGGTTATATTCATTAATGCAGACTGTATGCCTTGGCGATCATCATAATTATTGATTGAATGAGATAACATAAAGCGTTTTAATAGTTGCGCATCAGTTTCTTCATCAACTCCGCCATAGCTTTGGGTGTTGGCAGTAATTTTATCTATGCCGATGATAATAGTGCTCGGTGTAAATTCATCCATTGCGTTAACGGTATAATGACCTAACTCTAGCGATCTAAATTTTGAACGAGCACTACCTAAATCATTTAATTTTATTGGCTCGGTTGTCACCCATTTATTTTTATTTTTATCAACATAAATAGCGTTTTGAGGGATTAATGTGTTTGGCGTTCCATTAAAAATGACTTCATCGATGTATGAATATGATGCGGTTATTCTTGTTAATCCTGCATACATTGCCCGTTGTTCCAACCACTGCCCCGTTGCTTGATAAGGGTCTAACATCTGAATAATAAATGATACTGCTTGATGTATGTTCGATAATTCCTGAGAAAATAAACCGAGCAATTGCCCATCTGGCGTATCACTATCTAAATTGACATTTTCACCATAAATCGATTTAAAACTTGTTATTAAACGATTTTTAATTGTGTCAAAATCATCAATAACAATTCCTTTATCTGTTATCTGTAACATTAAATGAAGCCTCATTAGAATTGTTGAATTTATCTGTGTAGGTAATTTGAATGAGAAACTCACGCGTCTCGCTATCCAATAAAATATCGAACTCATCAATACTAATCACACCTTCAATGTTGAAAATTTGTTTTTTTATATCAATTTCCAACTGTTTAGTATTTGGGTTTTTAGCAAGATAATCAAACCAGGCAATACCGTCATTGCGATCCAAAAACCAATCTTTTTTTAAGGATAATAATTTAGTTTTTACACACTGGGCTATTGCATCTGACTGATGTAAATAATTAGCCAAACCTTGCCCAAATGTCCAATCATGATTATTGTCTAACTCTCTTACTTTCATGTTGGCTCTCCTGTCGTGTCATCGCCGCTTTTCACACCTGTATGTCTATGAGTATTCAAACTAATTCCTTTGTTTGTTATGACATCTTGTGCAGTGATTATGCCGGAACTAATTGTATTGCCATTAGATTGATTGAAACTACCAATTTGGTCATAGTTTCCAAACTGTTGCTTATTTCCTTCATGTACAATATTGCCTTTGATATAGATTGTTCCTTGCGTTAATCGAATATGAGTTTGCCCGTCATCTGTTTGCATCGATACGCCATCATGATAAAAATCTGGAATTTTGTTAGGCACACTGTTACAACCTACGATAAAAAAACCATCGCTTAAGTCATTCATGCGATTATCAAGCGGTTTTGATGCTTCGCCCGATGCAAACCAGCCATCAATACAACGGCTGGAAAAGACCACCAGACCTTCATCACCTGCTTTGATAGGTACCGTCATACAAAAACCGCCGGCGTGAGGAAATTGTGCAGGAACATCAACCAATGGCGGAATCGATATCTCTTCCCCATTTGCTAATACTCTATTAATCATCGGTTTACATTGCACTGTATGACCATCAAAACTGATCACCTTTGCAGGCAATGCCGTATAAATATTTGATTGGGCACGTTTAATTTGATTTTCAATTGCTTGGTATAGTGTATCAACCATAATTTACCTACGAATTTAAGCCAATAAAAAACCACCTTTAGCAGGTGGTTAATTTATTGTTGGTTACAGAGTAATTGTCTTGTATTGACTGATAGAATGATTATTTTAATTAAAATAACTTATTGTTTTATAAAAGATATCAGAAATTTAATTTTGATTTGATAGATTAGAAAATATTTGAAACGAATGGAAATAAAAAAATTACGTTGAGATTGCAATCTTTAGCTTCGGGAACGTTAGTGTATATCTGCTAACTTTAATATTACAGTAAAATGTTTGATTCGATTAAGCGTTTAACTTTGTTTTAATAAAGCTTTACTTAAGACATCTAAACAATGGTACAATAACCATAAAACTGACCTGATTCCAAAAATTGCAATCTTTTTTAGATATTAATCATGAATATTCATTTGATTGCATTAATAGAGTTAATTAATTTGCTCAGCAAGTTTAATCACTTCTGAAACAGTTTTACCATCAAGTTTTTGCTTCATGATTTCTTCCATTTTCTTATTATCGTAATTTGCTTCAGTAGCCGCTTGCATATTAATTTTACTCAAAGCTGCTGTAAAAGATTGCGCTTCACTGAAGTTAAGGTCTTTTACAACTTCAGCTAATGATTCTTGATATTTTTCAGGTGTTGAAGCATCAATCTTTTTATCGCCACAAGCAGTTAATAAAGTTATAGACATTAAAAGTACAAGTAATTTTTTCATTTTTCCATCCTTTTATAAATTATATTGGGATGCTCATCCTATATCTAAATTGATAACAAATCAAATTTTTTCGAAATTACCAAAAATACACTGTAATTTGCTTTGCCAGTTATTCCCATATAGATCCCCACTATGTTGTAGCGCTTTAATTTTATAGTCTCCATTGAGTTCTGTGAGTTTAGATTCAACTCGAATTAATGCACCTATCTTATAATGCGGATTACATAATGTTGTTATTTCTAACCCTTTATCTGTCTTTTTAGGCGTTCCTATCATGCCCGTCGTTCTTGAAATAACAAATCCTTCATGATTTGAAATAGCCTTATTTTTGGGGATAACAATCAGTTCGTCATCTTGGATAGACCAATCGGCATCATTATTATTTGCTATTTGGTGCATAAGTTCGCGAGTATCACACATGAAAACTTTTCCGCGAGGAAGTGCTTTATTATTAGGAAGATTAACATTGCCTTTTTTTAAACCAAAACTTTTTAACGCTTCATTAAAAAAATCATTGTCAGTTTGTCCTTTTTCTAATGTTTTGATAATAACTTTTTCTGTAAAAGCTTTGTGACCATCAGCACACCTTAGGGTCGTGATAATATCCAGTTCAGAAAGTTGATTTTCCACCGTTAAAATATCACCACAAAAAATCATCCGTAAGACATCATCCTGATAACTAACATATAATTCTACATAATCATATTGTTTCGTGCTGATTAAATTACGATTTGAATCGTTGAGGTTGTATATTGAAATTTCAGCGGTGTTAGGATCGGAAGTAAGTGTTTTGTTGACCGAGAAAGTGACTCTAAGATTGTTCAATACAATACTTTCTTTACGATTGCCTATTTTCAGTTCTAAAACTCGCCCGAATTGTCTCACGATATTCATCCTTTGTCATAATTAATAATTGCATTCGATTATGTAAGTCATTTTTCGTTATTGCATTAATTCCTAATCCTGATTTGTCATAAAGGACTAAAACAAAAGGAAGGTCAAATTCAATAAGCGCTGGACTGCCTACAGACAGTCCTTTATTGGTTGTAAGATATTGATTATTGTTAATATCAAACAAATCAAATTGGTAGCCGACTAATACCGTATTGAATCTTAATGTTAATCGTAAATTCATATCGTATAATGTAAAGGTTTGTTCTAGCACATCATCATAAGTTGTCTGAATTATATACATACTTAATCTCTCAAATTTTCTTTATTTACCAACAACTAATCACTTTTTTAGCTTTGAAGTTATCTACATTACTTAATAAACCAACTAAAAATCTTATAAAGAACAGATTTTAGTTCTTCGATTTTCTGTGGTTGTGTTTTACCAAGATTCTGTTTTTTAACCGTTTGATTTAGACCACTTGCAATTTGCGTTTCGACGATAAAAATTTCTCGAAACGTTAAGGAAAACTCACCATAAGTATTTTTTTGTTGAGTCAAACCCACAGAACTTAGAACCATATTATTATATTGCTTAGCATTAGTTTGCAGGATAACAGGTTCACCACTCCGTTGAATTGCCAGCAATTTTTCGTAAGCGTCTGCGATACGATCTGAAAATAAGCTATTTACAATAGGAGACTGATATTCAGGTAAAAAATCGGCCACGACTTGATTCAATTTTTCAGCGCTTGTTTGAAAATGTGATGCAAAACGATTTACCATGTTTTCCGCTTGTGCTGCAAAAGTTTTGATTGGCATCGGCAAAGGGTAATTGGATAAATCTATTCCCCAAAAATGGTCAATCGAGAAAGTATTTTTTTCATATCCCACAATAAGACCATTTATTGAAATCTCTTTTGGTTCTAAAACTGCATGATCGGCAATATTAGCACCATTTTCAATGGGATTTTCCGTGACTTTTAATTTTGATGTATGCTGTTCGACAGTATTAATATCTAAACTGAATACAAAATTGTCAGTAACAATTAACCCACTATTTTTTGATGATTTGTTTAAAATAGATTGAAACATCAGTTAGACCCCATCGCTGTAACTGTATTATCATTGATTCGTCTCGCAGCATTGTCGACAATATTGCAAACTTGATCGAGACCATTCTGAGGTGTAGTTACATTCATTGTATTATGAATTATTATTTCACTGTTATTATTGACGTTTTTATTTAATGCAGATAAACCTCCGGCTTTTGCTACATCTGTACTTACGAGTGCAAGATTTTGGGTTGCGGAATAATTCGTGGCTTTAAGATTTTCTTCTTGAGCTTGTTCATCTTTATCACTACCAAAACCAAAAAAAGAAAGTACACCTTTTATTTTACTTTTCATCTTATCGATGACAGCAAAAAACTTGTCTTCAATCCATTTCAATCCATCTTTAAAAGGTTGCGTAATACAGTCAAGAATACCTGAAAACGTTTTTCCTAAATTATCGATAAAAGAAGTGATATCAACACCCCAAATCTCAAATAATCCTTTTATAAATTCCCAAGCAGCTTTAAATGGCGCTGTAATAAAATCAGTTATTGCTTCAAAGGTTTGACCAATTTTCTCAGTTGTTGAAGTGCTATCATCCGTCCAAATTGTAAATAAGCTTTTAACCAATTCCCAAGCAGCCTTAAATGGTGCCGTAATTAAGTCTAAAATTGCGTCAAAGGTAGCGCCTATTGCATTGACCGTTTTCTCGGCATTTTCTTCACTCATACCAAAGTACATGAGTATATCTTTTATACCATTTTTAAAGAAATTAGTAACTTTATTCCAAAAATCAGAAAAAAAGGAAACAAGAAAATCCCAATTATCGTAAATAAGATAAGCAGCCAAAGCGATAGCAGTAATAATAGCCAGAATAGGATTAGCTATCATGATAGACGTCAGTGTTTTTATTGCACTGCCAATTGTTTTAATAATTTTAACTAAATTTCCAAGCGTTTTGAGAGCATTACCAATACTTAGAATAGCATTGGAGATTGAGGTAATTAATTTAGCTTTAGCTGATACCCACGCTATTTTTCCGCCTAATAAAAGCAAATAGCCCAATACGGCAAAAATAATACTTTTCCAGTTTTTATCTAAATTTTGCCACCAAGTTATTGCATTTTTGATGTTGTCGATACAGGCTTGCCAAAATGGAGCAAATTGACTCTTACCACCTTTTAAGAAAACCATAAAATCATCAATGATCAACAATAATCCAGCTATCAAACCGATGACTAGCCCAATCGGACTAAACAGCATAGCACGATTTAAGACTGCCCAAGCAACACTCAAGGCTATTATGGCATTTTCCCAACCAATGGTCTTAGAAATTATCATATCGATAAATTCAAAAGCATGTTTTATAACTTGAATAAAATTCGAAAGAACACTAATTACGACGTTGATACCTTTGGCAATCAATTTCTTGTTAGCTTTGAGCCATTTATTAAAGCTTATTACAAGTTCAGTTACCCTTGGTAATAATCCTAAAGCAATTTTCGTTTTTATGCTATCAATCGCAAGACCGGACTTCTCAAGTTCGATCTTATATTTTTTTACTTGTGCCAGTTCACTTTTTGAAATAGAAAATAAGAGATTTTTTTTGCCAGCAAGTTCTTCTGCTTTATCAATAGCGCTGTTAAAAGCGCTAATCATTTTTTCCCCATAGTTTTTGGCTGCAGTCGTAATACTCGTTAAAGCTTGTTTTAAAATATCAAATTTAGATTTAGCTTTTTCAGATGACTCAGCCGCTTTTTCATTAGATTGACTCGCATCGTTAATCGCATTATTAAGTGTAGTATTTATAACTTTGCCAATGTTAGATAACTTCATTGCACTGATTTCTAAAAAAGTCGTGACTTTAGTTAGATTGTTTACCTGTGAGATATCAACACCAATTTTTATCAAATATTGCTCTAGATGCACTTTAATTCTCCTTTGGCTTTTCAGCCAATCTAACTTCTGCTATCACATGGTGCATATCGATAACATCATCAAGTGAATATACAGTTTTTAATTCGTGGAGTGTTGCATAATTGTTGACAATAACACTCCACATAAACCAATCTATATCGCTTTCTTGGCTATCTCCTCCAAGCTGAGCGTATTTAGATTGGATAATAGGCCACTTGGTAAAAAAGCCAAAAAATGGAACTTCAATCCTTCAATGATGATTTGGTAATAATGACTTCTATGCGCATTAAAAAATTCACTGGCTTCTCTTGGGTTTTGGAATAATATCTTTTTACCAGCTTCATCTGTGGCTGTGACATAATCGAGAATAAATCGCTCAATTTCTTCAAATTGCTCAGTACCAATATTCGAAGCTAACTGTCCAATATCAAATCCTGATGTAGTATCCCCGACAGAAAAACAGCCCTTTAAGAGGGCTGTGAGTTTTTTGAGATATTTATTGGCTTTGTAAAAATCTGCTTGTTTAAAGGTATAAACAACATTATCTATCGTATAATCTTTGTTTTCCATTATTGACCTCCTTTGATGTTAAATTCAGCTTTTGTTGCTTTAAGTGTCCATGTTAAACCATTGTGAGCTGTACCACGTGCAATAGTTGGTGGCGTGGTAAACCAACATCCAGTCAATAAAAATTCATCACCATTACGCAAATCTTTATAGGTAATTAATTTACCTTTAGCTTTTGTCGGATTATTAATTTGGGCTTGTCGTAATTGATTTAATACTTCGTTAGTTTCAGTGTGCTGTAATGTTTTAATCGTGACAGTAGCACCTTTATTGCAAGTATTAACAAACACCCCTTCACCATTGATACCATAAGTGATATCACCATCATCCCCTATGGGTGCAATACTAATGGAATCTTGAGCATTTTCATAACCAGTTATTTCATAGCCATCTATTGTTAAGACAGCATCTTCTAAAGAAAAAGATTTATTAGACATCGTGTATCCTTATCGATTAAATTGAACAATAATATCAACGCTGTGACCTGCACCAGCAAGTTTTAATGCGCAGTTAATTGGCATCATTTTGCGCGCTTCACGATCAGCCGTGTCTTGCGTATCAAAAGAATCTGAATAGAAATAGTATCCATTCACAGTATCGCCAAATTTCAGCTCACCAATATCGCCAAGCGACCATTTACCCATGCCAAGAAAACCGTTATTGACAAATTGCTCACCAATAATTTTTAACTTGCTGATTAAACGTTGTTGTCCTTTATCGGTTTGTGGAATTTTAGTCGGTTCACCTTGTAACGCATTAAATGCTTGTACTTGAATTGCATTGATGAATGCATCCAGTCCTGTGGTTTCATCAATGAATGTCCCACCAACCATAACGCCTTCTGCAAGCATATTGACACCGGCATAATCTGTATAAAAATTGACACCTAAACGACGACATTTCATCGCTTCATTGACAGTGATTTTGTCGTCTGATGTAACACTAGCTTCTTGTTTAAATTTGACTGTTTTAGCGGTATTAATACCTGTCCATACGGTGGTTAACGCAATGCCCATAAGTTCAGCAGCAGCATGGTTATTCCCTTTGTTGTTATATTGAACCATCAAGCGTCCGCTATTTCGTTTTGACAATGTTTTTAAAACATTATCATCACTGTATTCAATATTTTTTTCTCGAGTTTCGGTATGGGCTAATACTTTGGCATTTTCAACCCCTTGAGCAACAATCCAATCATGCGCTTCCACTAATTCACTATCTGTAATAGTATTTGCAAAATACACACCATACCAATTTTGATATTGATTTTGTAATGCAGTTAATGCTTCAGCAGGCGACTCTTTACGATAAGTTGTTGCATCCTCTCCTTTAATTAATGATGCTTTACCATCAATTAAATTACAAAGATTACCGATATAAGAGCCTTCTGATTGAGAATCAAACACATATCCAAAATTGTCGCCCTTACCTTCTTTTTGAGCAGCTAAAATAAATCTATTACCAACAGAATCATAAATAACTGAAACTCCACTATCTTTTAATTTAGTATTGATGACAGTTGCAACATCATTCATACTTGATACATTGCTAAAATCCAGATCAGTAATTTGATGTTTAGCATCACCAAAGTAAAAAGAAAAATAACCATCTTTAATACTCTTAAATTGAATATAGCTGACAGCTAAAGCAGAGCCATTAATTTTTGAACTCAACGCTTTAGTGGTAACCCCCTCTTGCATATATTTAGCAATCAATGCCGTTTTCGGTTTAGGTTGAGCAGAGAATAATGCGCAAGCAGCTTGATATGCATCAGAATCAGTGCCAAATAAATTTGCAACTGTTGTTGCATCTGAAACAACAACATAACGAGTTTCTTTATTGCTGAATTCTTCACACATATCTTTTGTAAAAATAGCCACAACGCTTAGGTCACGTTTTTGTGCCCCTCTTGGCGATTGTTGTAGAGTTGCATCTACGACTTGACTTAATGGTAAACTCATTTAGTAACCTCGAATGTAAAATTAACGCTATCACCGCGTTTAACGCTGGTTTTAACGATTGGATTGATGGAAAAAATAAGATCTACTTGTGCATGTTGAACGGTTTTGTCTGCAGAAGTTGTAGATACGTTTTCAATATCGGAGCATCGAAGATACCCCATTCTTAATTTCTTTAACTTTTGCCAAACAGGCGTGAACTGCATTGATTCTGTTAATTTGCATAGCTGTTCATAGGCATCTTTACCGTAGGCTTTGACGGTAATTGTTGCTTCTTTTAGTGTCGATATCACTTCTTCTTCATCTTCACCGTGATATAAAATTTCTTTGCCTATCTCGGTTTGAGACATATTAAGAACAGTGATGAATTTATCTAAACGAGAGACATCCGGTATGTTATCCTCCTCAAATATAATTGTTTCCGGTAAAGACAGAATTTCTGCTATCAAACGTCTAACTTCAGTCATTTCAAGCTTAGAAACAGTCGTGATTGGCATAATGACTCCATAAAAAAGAAGATAGGGTTTAACGATAAGGTGATAATATAAAAACCATGCTGTTGTTGATTTATTATTTGTAATAAATTGATAAATCTAGTTGAATTGATTGTTCACATTATCCATTGTTAAATCACATAGACAGGGATTAAGTAGGTTAAAAATTTTTTAACCCAATCGAAGTAAAAACAATTGTGATTGTATAAAACTAGTTTGATATAACGTTATAAAACTGCGTTAATCATTAGGATATAATCATCATAACGCCATATATTATTTAATATTACAAAAAGGGGGATGCATAATTTATTTATTACACATAAACAGTGTGTTATTTTGAGGTGCAATGACCTGACAATAGTATTGCTGCCA
>NZ_JAFNNQ010000030.1:61069-61316 GCF_026536675.1 Gilliamella sp. B2717
ATTACCTTGTTTATACGCGTTAAATTGCGCTTCTAACGCCACCGTTTTAGCCATTGCCTGTTGTTCACCTTGCCAACAGTGATACGCAAAATAAAGCGCTAAACCGGTTATTACAATGCAACCATACGGTAATAACTTAATCAACAATGTTAATTTATTCATCATACTAATCCGTTTAAATACACGGTTTTACCACCATTTTTGACGGCGGTCAGCACTATTTGGCGATTATGAGTGGGACTGAATC
>NZ_JAFNNQ010000030.1:61425-61621 GCF_026536675.1 Gilliamella sp. B2717
GAATGGCGAGCGGAAGTCAACCGCCAAACCTTGAGTGTGTGTACTACTTGCCACCCCGCCTACCCGCGCATTTAATGCCGGACAACGGTAACCGGAAGTAATGATGATGGGGTGCTCAAGGGCTTTTCTGACCAATTCAAGTTTTATTGCTGTTAATTGGATATTGGGCATCAGTGCTGCCGGTACGGAATTGTCA
>NZ_JAFNNQ010000031.1:0-264 GCF_026536675.1 Gilliamella sp. B2717
TATAACGGCGGATAAATTCCCATTCGTCTTTATAGTCTTGTGGGTTATAGGTGTTTTTGCCAATACCGACGGAGTGGGCAATCGGAAAGCCAGTTTTATACGGGTGAAAGGTCATTAAATTAACCATATTAGTGCCACCCATATCCGAGCCGCTCTCGCCAAAGTTCGACGGCATAATATGTTCCCATTTAAACACTACTGTACCACCGCAGTATTTAGGGCGCTGAATATAGACTTGCCTTGTCACCCGATTAAAGCGTACCC
>NZ_JAFNNQ010000031.1:318-722 GCF_026536675.1 Gilliamella sp. B2717
GTAAATATAACGGAAATAGCGGATGCATAAGTAAATTAAAATAGAAAAAATAATAAAATTAAATATTTTTGTAAAAATTGCACCGCCAACATTAGTTATTAAATTATTATACAAATCTAAAATCATCACAATGCAAACATAAGCGCATATGGAGGGGAGCAAAAAAATAAGAAAGCAAATCCAAGTCAGAATCCCTCGAAAATTCTCAAACATTCCGCCTCGAATTTCTAAATAGCGATCGTTATAAGCGTAGTAAGGCCCTATTGGTCTGGGGTTATCACTGACCGATTCTTGGGTATAGTCTTTTTGCACCTCTTTGAGTGTCATATCGGCATGGTTATAGCCCATTTTTAATTTTTTACGGGTTTCGGATTTCATGGCGTTACCAAACCATAATAAAAATT
>NZ_JAFNNQ010000031.1:735-1139 GCF_026536675.1 Gilliamella sp. B2717
TTTTTTATGTCCTTACCTTATGTCCTTCTGTTTTGATTATGATTCATTCGCATTGTGATTTTAACCATTGCCATAATCAACCAGTTTGCCTGTCTTTTCGTCTCGTACGCCCCATTCTAAACGGCTTTCTAATATGGCTTGTTGTACTTTTGGGGGGTAGTCCGATAAGGTGGTTTCTTTCGGGACTGGTTTGCCTTGTTTGCCTGCTTGACGAATCACCTTCGGCCAACGGGGTTGCCAGCATAAACATTCCGAAATAAAGTAACCCACTGTGTAAAACGGCAATAAAATTAAAAATACCGGGATTAATAAAATGTACATCCAAAAAGTAGGCGCATTTTTGGCTGCATGAATCATCGGGCTTACATGACCACTAAAACCGTGGAAAGGCATGGGTAAATGGG
>NZ_JAFNNQ010000002.1:0-757 GCF_026536675.1 Gilliamella sp. B2717
CCAAAACAACTCCGAGTTGTAAGGTTAAGACTCTCGGTTCATTAGTATCAGTTAGCTCAATGTATCACTACACTTACACACCTGACCTATCTACGTCTTAGTCTCAAACGGACCTTACTGATTCTCATCAGGGAAAACTCATCTCGAGGCTAGTTTCGTACTTAGATGCTTTCAGCACTTATCTATTCCGCACGTAGCTACCGGGCAATGCAATTGGCATCACAACCCGTACACCAGCGGTGCGTTCACTTCGGTCCTCTCGTACTAGAAGCAAACCCTCTCAATTTTCCTACGCCCATGGCAGATAGGGACCGAACTGTCTCACGACGTTCTAAACCCAGCTCGCGTACCACTTTAAACGGCGAACAGCCGTACCCTTGGGACCTACTTCAGCCCCAGGATGTGATGAGCCGACATCGAGGTGCCAAACACCGCCGTCGATATGAACTCTTGGGCGGTATCAGCCTGTTATCCCCGGAGTACCTTTTATCCGTTGAGCGATGGCCCTTCCATTCAGAACCACCGGATCACTATGACCTACTTTCGTACCTGCTCGAGCCGTCACTCTCGCAGTCAAGCTAGCTTTTGCCATTGCACTAACCTCCTGATGTCCGACCAGGATTAGCTAACCTTCGTGCTCCTCCGTTACTCTTTGGGAGGAGACCGCCCCAGTCAAACTACCCACCAGACAGTGTCCCTTACCTCGATTCAGAAGTATAGGTTAGAACATCAAACATTAAAGGGTGGTATTTCAAGG
>NZ_JAFNNQ010000002.1:800-1131 GCF_026536675.1 Gilliamella sp. B2717
AAGGTTCACGGGGTCTTTCCGTCTTGCCACGGGTACACCGCATCTTCACGGCGATTTCAATTTCACTGAGTCTCGGGTGGAGACAGCCTGGCCATCATTACGCCATTCGTGCAGGTCGGAACTTACCCGACAAGGAATTTCGCTACCTTAGGACCGTTATAGTTACGGCCGCCGTTTACTGGGGCTTCGATCAAGAGCTTCTGCTTACGCATAACCCCATCAATTAACCTTCCAGCACCGGGCAGGCGTCACACCGTATACGTCCACTTTCGTGTTTGCACAGTGCTGTGTTTTTATTAAACAGTTGCAGCCAGCTGGTATCTTCGACTGA
>NZ_JAFNNQ010000002.1:1166-2430 GCF_026536675.1 Gilliamella sp. B2717
CTTCACCCGAGTTCTCTCAAGCGCCTGAGTATTCTCTACCTGACCACCTGTGTCGGTTTCGGGTACGATTAACTATAACCTGAAGCTTAGAGGATTTTCCTGGAAGCAGGGCATCAATTACTTCACTACCTTAGTAGCTCGTCATCACGCCTCAGGGTCTCAGTGACCGGATTTGCCTAATCACACCCCTACACGCTTAACCCACCATCCAATAGGTGGTAAACCTAGCCTTCTTCGTCCCCCCATCGCAGTTATAGCCAGTACGGGAATATTAACCCGTTTCCCATCAGATACGCCCTTCGGCCTCTCCTTAGGGGTCGACTCACCCTGCCCCGATTAACGTTGGACAGGAACCCTTGGTCTTCCGGCGAGCGGGCTTTTCACCCGCTTTATCGTTACTTATGTCAGCATTCGCACTTCTGATACCTCCAGCATGCCTCACAACACACCTTCTACGGCTTACAGAACGCTCCCCTACCCAATACACTTGCGTGCACTGCCGCAGCTTCGGTGCATAGTTTTAGCCCCGTTACATCTTCCGCGCAGGCCGACTCGACTAGTGAGCTATTACGCTTTCTTTAAATGATGGCTGCTTCTAAGCCAACATCCTAGCTGTCTAAGCCTTCCCACTTCGTTTCCCACTTAACTATGACTTGGGGACCTTAGCTGGCGGTCTGGGTTGTTTCCCTCTTCACGACGAACGTTAGCACCCGCCGTGTGTCTCCCATGATTAAACTTGTCAGTATTCGGAGTTTGCATCGGGTTGGTAAGCCGGGATGGCCCCCTAGCCGAAACAGTGCTCTACCCCCAACAGTTATACATGAGGCGCTACCTAAATAGCTTTCGGGGAGAACCAGCTATCTCCCGGTTTGATTGGCCTTTCACCCCCAGCCACAGGTCATCCGCTAATTTTTCAACATTAGTCGGTTCGGTCCTCCAGTTAGTGTTAACCAACCTTCAACCTGCCCATGGCTAGATCACCGGGTTTCGGGTCTATACCCTGCAACTTAACGCACAGTTAATACTCGGTTTCCCTTCGGCTCCCCTATTCGGTTAACCTTGCTACAGAATATAAGTCGCTGACCCATTATACAAAAGGTACGCAGTCACACATGCCCAACGACACATGCTCCCACTGATTGTACGTACACGGTTTCAGGGTCTATTTCACTCCCCTCCCGGGGTTCTTTTCGCCTTTCCCTCACGGTACTGGTTCACTATCGGTCAATCAGGAGTATTTAGCCTTGGAGGATGGTCCCCCCAT
>NZ_JAFNNQ010000002.1:2504-4783 GCF_026536675.1 Gilliamella sp. B2717
TTTCGCTCGCCGCTACTAGGGGAATCTCGGTTGATTTCTTTTCCTCGGGGTACTTAGATGTTTCAGTTCTCCCGGTTCGCCTCATCTGACTATGTATTCATCAGATGATAGTGCAGTCACCTACACTGGGTTTCCCCATTCGGACATCGACGGCTATAACGCCTTTTATCAGCTCACCGTCGCTTTTCGCAGATTAACACGTCCTTCTTCGCCTCTGATTGCCTAGGCATCCACCGTGTACGCTTAATTTCTTAACCTTACAACTCACAGTTGTCTTGGTTTCTATTACGCTTTTTTCTCTTTTCTACTTCAAACACTCATACTTTCGTATCAATGTCTTCTGTAAAAACGAGAACTCGTTTCTTTCAGCTTGTTCCTAATTGTTAAAGAGCTTTATCTTTCTATTTACTCATANCAAGTAAATACAAACATAATTTAATTCAAAAGAGACGGCTTTAATGGTGGAGCTAAGCGGGATCGAACCGCTGGCCTCCTGCGTGCAAGGCAGGCGCTCTCCCAGCTGAGCTATAGCCCCATTGTTTTCACTTCTTCAACGCCTCAAACTTCCGCTCAATGCCGTTGAATTGGTGGGTCTGAGTGGACTTGAACCACCGACCTCACCCTTATCAGGGGTGCGCTCTAACCACCTGAGCTACAGACCCAATAAAGTGACTCTTTCTAAACAAACAATCTGTGTGAACACTTACGAGCTCTTCGTAAGGAGGTGATCCAACCGCAGGNTTCCCCTACGGTTACCTTGTTACGACTTCACCCCAGTCATGAATCACACCGTGGTAAACGCCCTCCCGAAGGTTAAGCTATCTACTTCTGGTGCAACCCACTCCCATGGTGTGACGGGCGGTGTGTACAAGGCCCGGGAACGTATTCACCGTGACATTCTGATTCACGATTACTAGCGATTCCGACTTCATGGAGTCGAGTTGCAGACTCCAATCCGGACTTAGACGTACTTTCTGAGGTCCGCTTGCTCTCGCGAGGTCGCCTCCCTTTGTATACGCCATTGTAGCACGTGTGTAGCCCTGGTCGTAAGGGCCATGATGACTTGACGTCGTCCCCACCTTCCTCCGCTTTATCAACGGCAGTCTCCTTTGAGTTCCCGACCTAATCGATGGCAACAAAGGATAAGGGTTGCGCTCGTTGCGGGACTTAACCCAACATTTCACAACACGAGCTGACGACAGCCATGCAGCACCTGTCTCACAGTTCCCGAAGGCACTCCAGCATCTCTGCCAGATTCTGTGGATGTCAAGACCAGGTAAGGTTCTTCGCGTTGCATCGAATTAAACCACATGCTCCACCGCTTGTGCGGGCCCCCGTCAATTCATTTGAGTTTTAACCTTGCGGCCGTACTCCCCAGGCGGTCGATTTATCGCGTTAGCTTCGGAGCCCATCACTCAGGGCAACAAACTCCAAATCGACATCGTTTACAGCGTGGACTACCAGGGTATCTAATCCTGTTTGCTCCCCACGCTTTCGCATCTCAGCGTCAGTATCTGTCCAGAAGGCCGCCTTCGCCACCGGTATTCCTCCACATCTCTACGCATTTCACCGCTACACGTGGAATTCTACCTTCCTCTACAATACTCCAGATAACCAGTTTTAAGTGCAATTCCCAGGTTGAGCCCGGGGCTTTCACACCTAACTTAATTATCCGCCTACATGCCCTTTACGCCCAGTCATTCCGATTAACGCTCGCACCCTCCGTATTACCGCGGCTGCTGGCACGGAGTTAGCCGGTGCTTCTTCTGTAGCTAACGTCAATTGCATGCACTTTTCATACACACAACTTCCTCACTACCGAAAGTACTTTACAACCCGAAGGCCTTCTTCATACACGCGGCATGGCTGCATCAGGGTTCCCCCCATTGTGCAATATTCCCCACTGCTGCCTCCCGTAGGAGTCTGGACCGTGTCTCAGTTCCAGTGTGGCTGGTCATCCTCTCAGACCAGCTAGAGATCGTCGCCTTGGTGAGCCTTTACCACACCAACTAGCTAATCCCATATGGGTTCATCAAATGGCGCACGTCCTTGCGGAACCGTACTTTGGTCTCTCAACTTTATGCGGTATTAGCAGTCGTTTCCAACTGTTGTCCCCCTCCATTTGGCAGATCCCCATACCTTACTCACCCGTCCGCCACTCGTCATCAAGTGCAAGCACTCATGTTACCGTTCGACTTGCATGTGTTAAGCCTGCCGCCAGCGTTCAATCTGAGCCATGATCAAACTCTTCAATTTAAAGTTTGATGCTCAATAACTGT